>JALOTI010000384.1 GCA_025457985.1 Leptospira sp. | reverse complement strand
ATAAAGAAAGGTATTTGCAATCAGTCGGGAAGTATTATCATCTTCGGCTTTTTTAGCGTATTCCTCAGCAGTCAAAAAGGAGTCTTTTGATTTTGAAAAGATATTAGCAAGGACTGCGGGTTTAAATTCTTTTGTATCAATCTCTTTTGATTTTAATATCTCTTTGATTAGAGATTCTTGCATATCACTATCATAAATAGTAAAATTGGAACCTATTCCCAAAGCCTTGCCTTCTCTCCTCAGGAGATACAAACAAAGTGAGTGAAATGTTTTGATAAATGGCTCCTGGTCAAGATTGCCAAGAAGAGATAGAGATCTTTTTTTCATCTCATCAGCAGCTTTATTGGTAAAAGTTACCGCCAAAATCTGGTTCGGATGAACATTATGATTTTTAATTAGATTTGCTATACGGTAAGTGATAACTCTTGTTTTGCCAGAGCCAGCACCTGCTAAAATGAGTAATGGACCATTAACAGTTTCAACAGCCTGTTTTTGAGATAAATTTAGACCATCCCACTCCACTAAAAACGAAGATCTCCAATTCCAAAAACAAACTGGAAACTATTATTGTCAGGATACAATCCGAATGGACGTTCTTCTACTCCCGTATAACGGAGTCTTTGTGCGAAATACAATCGGAGAGGTAAAACTGGAATTTGGATTCTTAAACCAAAACCCCAAGAATATCTAAAATTTTGCATAGATAGATTTTTTCCGGATAACACCAAATTACCCGGATCGTTTAACTCAAAAGGAGATATTGGCAATCTCTGACCATTTGTATTAAACCTTTCAAAATAATATGATTCTACTGGATCGGTTTCCCTCTGGGATCGAACTAAATTGTCGTAGTTCCTAAAAAATTCCTTTCTCTCACCAACTGCACGATTGATCTCTTCATACATAGCACCGGCGTCAAAAAATATAACAAACCAAAGTAATGATGGCTCGATTGGAAAGCGAAGTTCCGAAGTAAACAAAACCCTATGAGCGGCACCATCCTTCCATTCATCAGGATAGTATTTATCATCAAAAAACCAACCTCGTAGTGATTCGTATCCTCCCAGAAACAAACGATCTTGAGCTTGGATATAAGGGATTTTTTCTTTGTCCTGCCTACGATACCTAGGTGTTCTTTCAAACGTAAAAACGGAAGATGTTCGGAACTGTTGGACAACTCTCCATCTCCGTAAGGCATTCTTCCGAATCAACCCAAAGAAAGTATAATCAAACCATGTTTGGTAGTATTCCATAATAGGACTGAATTGATCAAAATGACTTTCTCCACCAAGATATTGACCAACATTGTCTATAGCAAAGACTAAGTTGAAACCTTGCGTCGTGTTGAAAACATTATCCCTATTATCATATGCCAAACCATTTGTTAGCTGAGAACGGAATTGCCAACCGCGATCTACCTCGGCAAGAACTTGATCGGATACGAGGGAAGTTGGCCTTGTTGAAGCAAAAAACGAAGGAGAATATCTATGAAAATGAGTCCAGTTGATTAAGAATCTATGTGCAATACCGACTGAAACTCCAACTCCCGATCTTTCATACGAAGCCGATTCTTTGATACCCTGGTTGTTATTTTCAGTAATTGATGTAGCACCCACAAAAAGAGTTCGCGAAGAGTAAAAAGCTGACAGAGTGAGTGACCAAGGTTTGTCTCGAAACCAAGGTTCCGTCCAAGATATCTGTAAAAATCTTCGAATGGGTCCAAATTCAATTCTACCATTGATCTGTTGCCCGGTACCGTTTAGGTTATTCTCCCCTAACTGAGTAAAGATGGAGAATCCAGTAATGGTTCCATATCCACCACCCATAGATACGGTTCCCGTAGGCTGTTCAACAACTTCAATGATGAGATTCATTTTTGTTTCATCTGAACCCGGTCGCATATTAAAGTTGACTTCTTTAAAATAACCAAGGTTAAAGATCCTCTCCCTTGACCTATTGACAAGAGTAGAGTTAAAAAGGTCTCCCGGTTTAAACAAGAGTTCCCGACGGATCACACGATCCTGAGTTTTTTTGTTTCCTTTGATGATAATATTTTCAACGAATGCTAAGTTGTTTTCACGGATTGTAAAATCTACGTGGATAAATTTTTTATTTCGTAAATTAGGTGCATCTGTATAAAGTTTTCTCAATCGGGCAATATTTAATCGACTGTATTCTTCCTTACAGTCATTAATCGCTTCGGGAGAACTACGTTTATCGCAGTTTTCGTATCGTGAGAGTGTAGGCTCATTTAACTCTATAACCTTTCGTCTGGGGATTACCTGAGCAAACAAATAACCTTTTGCTGAGTAATTCTCATTGATCATCCCTCTATCTTTCTGAAATTTACTTTCGTCAAAAACCTCACCAATATCATTCGGTGCAAACTCGAACTGGTCTTCTAGATATTTTATTGGATAAACAGGCATCCATTCTTCTTTGGGTGTTCCAATGGGATTGTTTTCCTTGTTTAAATACAACGGCATTCCGTTAGGTGCCAAAGTCATATCGTGCGCAGCTGAGTATCCGTTATAAAAATATTGTTCGCCCTCTACGATCTTAAAATTGACTACTACAACACGTTTATCTTTCTTTTTCGAGTTTTCCCACTTAATCTCCCAGTTGGTCCCGTCATTGCTAAGTTCCGCATCCACATATCCCCGTGACTTCAGATAGCCTACGATCTTTTGTTTGTCCGATTCAAATGCCGATTCTTTAAAGACTCCCGATTCTATGATTCCACTTTCTTTAAGATCCATTATGGATTGAATGTCATAGGTATCAATATCAGAATTTCCAAATATATTGATTTTACTTACTGGGATTTCTTCGCCTTCATCGATTATAAACTTAACTCGAATTGTATTTGTTTCTGGATCAACTGGATCTGACTCAAAACGTACATACGCTAAGAAAAAACCCTCGTCTCGGTATTTTTTCAAAATCACTTCTTTTGATAGAGTAACTTTCTTCGGCGTAATTACCTCATTTTCTTTTAGAGGAATTTTATCTCTTAGGTCGGAGGGAAAAACTTCATCAGCGCCGATAAAATCTTGAGGTGGTACTCTGCCACGGCCGAGCAGGTGGTTGATTGTGTTCCAAAGAGCATGCGGCGACTTCTTCTGCGACGACTACGTAGACCTCCAAAACGACTCTCAGTACGAGCGCCGCTGTGCAATCCACGCAGAGTGCGCAGTAGCAGCCGCGGCGTCGTCATCAC
>JALOTI010000018.1 GCA_025457985.1 Leptospira sp. | reverse complement strand
GGTTTTACACTCATTGTAGATTTGGGCATAGTTCCAGCACCGCCAACTTCAATAATGAGATCTGCCCCGGCCATGTTTGTATGTTTTCGAATATCTCTTTCCCAATTTGGCTTTTTAGCATAATTGATCAAAACATCTGCCCCAAGTGCTTTTCCTTTTTCTAATTTTTCATCACTCGATGATGTAAGTATAACTCTTGCACCCATTGCCTTTGCAAATTGAAGAGCAAACAGTGAAACTCCACCCGTCCCAAGACAGACCACATCCGATCCAGGCTCAATATTCCCAAAACTCACAACAGCATTATAGGCAGTGAGGCCAGCACAACCCAGTGTCGCTGCTTCCACATCTGTCAAATGGGACGGTGTCGCTACAAGTGCCGTTTCTGCGAACTTTCCATAATTCGCTAAACACCCATCATTCGGTCCTCCCAAAGTAGAACGAAGTACATCCATATTTGGCGCACCATCCAACCATCTGCTTGCAAAGATAGGGAGCACTCGATCACCTTTTTTCCAGAGAGTCACTGATTCTCCGACGGACTCGACAATTCCAGCTCCATCAGAACAGGGAACGAGAGGTAGTTTTTGCCTTGGGTTGTACGTTCCCTCGACCATTAAAAAATCTCGGTAATTCAATGAAGTAGCAGTTAGGCGAACCAAAACTTCCGTAGGCCCAAGCTCTGAACTAAGCTCACGTGTGTTTTCTTTTAGATTTTGGATTCCAAAACTTCCTTGGATTTCCCATACTTTGTTTTCCATATTTGAGCCTGCCTAAAGTAAATTTCACTCGTCAGAACTTTACCTACCGAGTCTCATTGTCGAGTGTGATTCAGTAGTTTGAGGGAATATGAAAAAAGATTTTTGGAACAGAAAGGTGGTATTGATCACCGGAGCTTCCAGTGGGATAGGACATTCGGTATTTTTGGAACTCTCCAAATTCCCATGTACATTGATTTTAGTTGCGAGACGGGCACAAGAGATTCCAATTCCACCCAATTCACATTTGGAATTGCAAGTGATTCGATTGAGCTGTGACCTATCTCGAGAATCTGAAATCCTCACATTAAAGGAACAGATCCAAAAGTATGTAAACAAAATCGATATCCTCTTTAATAATGCAGGAATCACTGCGCATGGACGATTTGATTCTCTTTCGATGGATGTGTATCATAGAACCTTTGCAATTAACTTCTTCGGCCCTGTACTACTTATCCAAAGTTTACTTCCACTTTTGATAAACGCAAGAGGGAATGTGGTCACAACGTCCACTGTCTCAGCACTGTATGGAGTCCCCGGACGTGCAGCATACTCTGCTTCTAAGTCTGCCCTACATGCAGCTTTGGAGGCTCTGAGAATTGAAATGTTGGAAGAAGGAATCGGTATTTCTTTGGTTTGTGTGCCTTACACAGACACCGCACTTCGTACATCAGGTCTTGCCTCTGATGGGAGCAGACTAGAAGAGTCTCCTGCCAAAGGAAAACGACTCAAATCGGAACAGGTCGCAGAAATTCTTTTAAAGATTGCCGAAGACAAGGAAGCACGACTTGTGACCATCAATTCTTCAGGGAGGTTTTTAAATTGGCTCAGGCTTTTTGCGCCAAAGTTTTTAGAAAAAACGATGTACAAAAAACTAAAGCACGACTTCCGAAAGCATTAAAACCTGTCTAATGACATGTGAGGCAAACTTGAACTCCTTTATAATACCTTATTTAACAGCTGTTTTGTTTACATTTTTATTTATGACACTAATGTGGTACTGGGGAAAATCCCGGGACAATTATGCGGTCATCGATGTGGGTTGGGGACTTGTGATCGCTGGAATCGCCACGGTTCTATCCCTCTTTGGAATGGGAAACGAATATGCGAAACTAGCAGTTCTAATTCCAGTATGGATTTGGGCAATCCGATTGTCTGGATTTTTATACTTCACTCGCATTCGGACCAATCACCCCGAGGACAAACGGTACGCTGATTTCCGAAAGGATTATGGAGACAAGGTCCACCAAAAGTTTTTTACAAACGTTTTTATGCTACAGGGTGTACTTGCTCTTCTTCTCAGCCCACCTTTTTTCGTAGCGTCTAGATGGTTGTACATGCCAGGTGCAACTCTCTTCGGGTACCATGGTTCATTTTTTCCGTATCTGGGTTGGACCCTCTTTTTAATTGGAATGGTGGGCGAGACACTCGCCGATAAACAATTGCACAATTTTGTTTCCAATCCGCAAAACAAAGGTATGGTGTGTAATGTAGGTCTTTGGAAGTACACTAGGCACCCAAATTACTTTTTTGAGTGGGTGATTTGGCTCGGAATTGGGCTCATTCCAATTTCAGCAAGTTTTGGAAGTCTTTTTTCCCCGCTTGTTATGTTTGTTCTCCTTAGGTTTGTTTCTGGAGTACCGTTTGCAGAAAAGTACTCACTGAAGTCAAAAGGTGATAAATTTGTAGAATACCAAAGAACCACCAATGCATTTTTCCCTTGGTTTCCTAAAAAATAAGATTATAAAAAGGACTTAGAATGAATTTCACGAATACTGAAGAAAAAGAGAGTTCGTTTAGCATAACGAAACTTCTGGAAAAGGATATTTTCCCCGATTGGTTGATTCGGTTTAGAATCCGCCAACTCCTCTCTTTACGCATCCGACAAGAAAAAAAGGAAAATGCTACGGCTCAACTTTCACATAAGATGAATTATGTGAATGAATTAAAAAAATCACCTATTGCAGTCCATACCGAGGCTGCTAACGAACAGCATTATGAAGTTCCAAGTGATTTTTTTACCTATGTGATGGGACCAAGGATGAAATATTCCTCTGGTTATTGGCCTACACTAGATACAAGTTTTGCAGAATCGGAAGAGGAGATGCTCCGTATCACTGTCGAACGTGCAGAGATCAAAAATGGTATGAAAGTTCTCGATCTTGGTTGTGGTTGGGGATCTATCTCACTTTATATTGCTGAAAAGTTTCCAAAGTGCAAGGTAACTGGTGTTTCGAATTCTAGAACGCAAAAAGAGTTTATAGACAAACGAGCAAAAGAGCGTGGAATCAAAAACCTAACTATCCTCACAATGGATATGAATGATTTCACCACCAAAGACAAGTTTGATCGAATCGTAAGTGTGGAAATGTTAGAGCATATGAAAAACTACGAAAAACTTTTCGAAAAATTATCCAAGTTTCTCGTAGCAGATGGAAAGTTTTTTGTTCATATCTTTACTCATAAAGAATTTGCGTATCCTTTTGAGGTGATTGATGAGACCGATTGGATGGCAAAGTACTTCTTCACAGGTGGACAGATGCCTTCGGATGATTTGTTCCTATATTTCCAAAAGGATTTTTTGATAGAAAACCACTGGGTTGTGAATGGAACTCACTATGCAAGAACCAGTGAGGCTTGGTATGATAACCTAATTTTGAATAAGGATAAAATAATGCCAATCCTCGCAAGTACATACGGCGAAAAAGAAAAAACCAAATGGTTTGTATATTGGAAAGTTTTCTTTCTCGCCTGCGCTGAGTTATGGGGCTATCGAAATGGAGAGGAGTGGTTTGTGAGCCACTACCTATTTCGAAAGCGCTGAGCTTTTTTCACTGGTTTCCCTGAAGGATTGCCACCGCCCTCTCGTTTGGGTGGTGCGCCATTTCCCTGTCTTCGACCCTCGGAACTAGAAGCGTTGGATTTTCCTTTATCTCCCCTGTAGCCGTCTCTCCTGCCAGATGAATACCCACCGCGACCGCCACGACCCTCTCGTCCGCCTCTGCTAGGTGGAGTTTCACTCCATTCTGCCGGAGTTTTCCCTATTTTTTCAGGTCCGCTGATTTTGGTTTTATCGAGCATATTGGAAAGAAGTTTCAAAGCGATTGTTCGTTTGTCTTCAGTATCCAATAGTTTTTCAAGTATTTCTTCCGCATCAGGATGGATTTCTGTTTCGATGATTTTTTTGAGGAAATCTTCTTCCCGTCTTGCCATTACTTCCTTTTTTGTTGGAAGTGCGGCGATCACAAGATTCATTCCCGAAGTTCCTTTTAGACGCATCAGAGCTCTGGATTCACGAGTTGTAACAAGCGTTACCGCCTTACCAGATTTTCCTGCCCGACCCGTTCTACCAATCCTATGAGTATAACTTTCGCTATCAAAAGGGAGGTGGAAGTTGATCACAAGGGAAAGATCCTTTACATCAAGTCCTCGTGCCGCAACATCTGTAGCTACTAAGATCCGAACTCGTCCATCGTGAAGGCTTTTTAAAACCTGTTCTCTTTGTTTTTGGTTCAGGTCTCCGTGCAGAGCTTCGACCGCATAGTTTTTAAAACTAAGACTAGATTTTAAATCATCGGCTTCTTTTTTAGTTTTGGTAAAAATGATCGCCTTAAATGGGTTTTCATAATCCAAAATTCGAACCACAGCCATATCTCTTTCTGCTTCTTCAATTACAAAGTATACCTGTTCAATATTCTTTGAAGTTTTTTCTGTCGGAGCAATCTTTACGTGGGCAGGTGAAGTCTGATACTTACTTGCCAGCTTTTTAATTGCTTCTGGCATTGTTGCGGAAAATAGTAATGTTTGGCGTTTGGTGGGAAGTAGGTTAAATATCGATTCGATATCTTCCATAAAACCCATGTCCAACATCTCATCCGCCTCGTCGAGAATGACCATTGATGGTTTGAAATTCTTTAGTTCCTTCCCCTTGAGAAGGTCGAGAAGTCTGCCGGGTGTCGCTACAGCTACCTGTGAGCCTTTAGCAACTTGGTTGATTTGTTTAGAATAGGAAGAACCACCATATATAGTCGTGGTTTTGATTCCTAAATGTTTTCCGAGTTTGTAAAGTTCGTCAGATACTTGTAATGCGAGTTCTCTCGTTGGGGTAAGAACGAGTACTTGCATGCCTGCATCTACATTAATTTGGTTTAAACAGGGGAGTCCGTAAGCTGCAGTTTTCCCCGTTCCGGTCTGCGCTTGTGCGATTAGATCTTTTCCTTCCAATACGAGCGGAATCGCTTGTTTTTGGATCGGGCTTGGAGTTTCGAAGCCGGCTTCAGTGATTCCTTGTAGTATTTCAGGACGTAATCCGAAGGATTGGAAGTCATTTCCAACTTCGGTGTCATTCTTTGTCATGTGAATAGGATACAATAAAAAAATGGCCTATAAAAGATAGGCAAAAATCACAACATAGACGCAGAGCTCCTCGAATTTGATTTGAATTTGATACTCTGTTTCAGTCTAATACAGTATGAAATCGCTCTTTATTTTAGGAAGTATCGCTACTTTTTTGATAGTTTCTTTTTCCACTTGGAACTGTTCGCCAAAAGAAAATAAAACCAAACGAATCATAGATCCAAAACTAAAATCTAAGTTAACAGAAATACAGTATCATGTAACGCAAGAGGATGGAACCGAACCACCGTTTCAGAATGAGTATTGGGATCTAAAAAAGGATGGAATCTATGTGGATGTGGTCTCTAAAGAGCCACTTTTCAGTTCTCTAGACAAATTCGACTCAGGGACTGGCTGGCCTAGTTTCACCAAACCTTTGGATGAAACATTTGTTGTGCATGTTGAGGATAGATCTTACGGTATGACACGAGTGGAAATCAGGAGCAAATCATCGGATAGCCACTTGGGTCATGTCTTCGATGATGGACCAAAACCAACGGGGAAGAGATACTGTATGAACTCGGCTTCGCTAGAGTTTATACCAAAAGAAAAGTTAAAGGAAAGAGGATTGGGTCAGTATTTAAAACTTTGGGAAAAAAATCCCTAAACCCAATTCAACATAAACTCTTCTTCTTTGCGGAGTTCAATGAGGCGGTACTTAGATTCATGAATGTCTTCTCTCGAGATTTCTCGTTTGTTCCTAGCATCGACCTTCATCTTACGAATCTTAGTTGAAAGATCCAAAAGTTCTTCAGTGGTTTCATCCATTTCATTACGATAGAGACCCGAGAACAATGGAACTAGTTGGTCTGGTGTGTCCATCTTCAACAGTTCAACATGTGTGAGGTCTTCAATCTTTTGTAGGGCCCAGATATGAAGAGTTAGTGTTGTGATTCTCTCTAGTTGTGAAATTTCTTCTTTTACGTTTCGAGTCACCTGTTGTTTGAAAAAACGAATCCGTTTTTCTAAATAAATAGAAAGATCTTTTTTAGGAATTTCAAACGATTTCCATTTTCTCCACTGTTCCAATAGCCCCTCGTAGATGCCTTCTCCGTAAAAAACGGATGAGGCTTCCATAAGTTGTATCGATCCAGGTTCAGAAATCTTCAAACGATGCGCAAGGGAGTCAGCATCGCCCGCAATCATATTCACCGGAGCTACATCTTCAAGTTTTGAGAGAGCACGAGATACGGAATCGATAAAGCTTGATTTCATCTGGTCTGTTGAATTTGCAATAAGGTAAAAATTGAGATCCGAATCCGTATTGGAATCTCCTCGTTCCCTAGAGCCATAAAACAAAATTTGAAAGGGTTTGGAAGAACGAATGAGTTCCAATTCATCCAAAACTTGAACATAGAGGTCTGGGTTTAAAGCTTCAAATTCCATTTTATTCAAAAAATAACTTCATCCTTGATAGGTTTTCCAAAATCGCTTTAAATGCACGATCTCTATCTTCATTGCCAGGAAAGGGGAGGGACTTTACGTTATTTAGATCTTGGTAGATAATTTCAATCGATGGTTGGTTTGGATTTTTTTTAATGGAAGCAATATAGTCCAAATTGATAACTTCAGATTCTCCGAGTTTTAACCACATATCTGTTTCACCTCAAAACATAAGGAACCTCGAAGATTTGACCAATCTTTTTTTTTAAAATTAATATACGTCCAAAGATTTTTGGATTTCCGTATGGAAGGATTCTGCGATTGACTTTGCCAATTCTTTTGTAGGAATTTTTGATTCAAAAACGAGTAAAAACCCATTGTGGATTCCCTCCCATCGGATGTAGCTATTTCCCGGCTCCCATTCCCAGACTACGACGGTTGCTTTTCTATCTTTCCATGGGAAGTAAAACACTTGTTCTTTGCCTTTGCCATCTTTATAGAGATATGGAAATTGCGATTGGTTTTCTCGGTCCGTGGAGGACATCTTAAGAACTAAGTGGTCCTCAGAAAATCGAAATCGGATTGTGTAGGTGTTGCCTGTTCCATGTAAGGAGCCAGATTCTAAAAGTTCAAAGTCCTGTTTTGGAGCCCATACAGCATGGTAGGTCAATCGAAGTTCCTTGGGGGAACTGGTTTGTTTGGGTTTATACTCCTCTTTGAGGGTGAGTTTTTGTTCCTTTGCAGTTCCACAATAAGAAAAGAAAGCGAAAAATGAGCCCACAATCAAATAGAGACAAACTCTTCGCATAACAAGACTCAGTAAATCTATTCTGAGAATCTTAGTGTGATACGTCATAGTCTTTTCCTTTAAAGTTTTTAAACCTAAATTTCCCATCTTGAGTCTTTTCATAAGAATTTGGAACTAGGAGAACCTTCCCCCCACCACCTGTCAGGTCCTTTACATACTGCGGTATTGTGATTCCCGAATGAAATCCACGAAGTGTTTTGTGAATTCGGATTCCTTCTTCAATAGGTACAACAAAATGAGAACTACCAAACACCTCATCACATTGGTGGAGGTAGTAAGGTTTAACTCCAATTTTGATAAGTTTGTAATTCAGATCGGAGAGAATTTCCGTTCTATCATTAATTCCTCGTAAAAGGACCGATTGATTCATTACTGAGACATGACCTTTAGTGACCAATTTACGAATTGCTTCCGCAGATGTTTCGGTTACTTCTTTAGGATGGTTGAAGTGGGTAACCATATATATTGGGAAATGATTTGCAAAAACTGCGCATAGTGCTTCTGTTATGCGCATGGGAAGGGTTACCGGGTGCCTTGTATGGATTCGTATTTGATTGATGTGCGGAATGGCTTTGAGTCTTCCCAAGATAGAATCTAATGCTTCGTCAGATAATGTCAGAGGATCGCCACCTGAAAGAATGATCTCCCGTAGGTCTGTTCTTGATTCAAAGTATGAAAATGCTTCTTCCCATTCTTTTTTGTTAGGTGTTTCGAATGGTTCCGATACTTTTCTCTTTCTAGTACAAAATCGACAGTATACAGCGCAAACATGGGAAAGATACCAGATGGCACGGTCTGGATACCGGTGGGTGACACCTTTGACTGGCATATGGCTTTCTTCTGCAAGTGGGTCTTCCCATTCATTCGGGGAATGTTTGAGTTCGTTTTCCGATGGAACAATTTGTTTTCGGATGGGGCAATTGGGGTCTTTTGCATCGACTAGGGAGAGATAGTAGGGAGTTACGGCAAATTGAAAGAATTCATTGGTTTTAGGGAAGGTTTTGCGTTCTTCTTCGGTCACGTGGATTTTCGAGGATAAACCTTCCAGGTCCGTGATTCGATTTTGCAATTGCCATTTCCAATCTGTCCAAGCCATCACTATTGACCATACTTCGGTTGACAGGGGGTCTAGTCCCTCGGATTTTGTCTACGAGCATCGAAATTATGAATTTAGGCATCACAGAAGTAAAAAAAGGGATGATTCTCAAGATTGAGAATGAACTCTATTCCGTCGTAAAAACAGAATTTGTAAACCCAGGAAAGGGTTCTGCATTTATCCGAACTAAGTTAAAGAATATCATTCGCGATTCATCAATCGAAAGAACGTTTAAAGCAGCTGAAAAATTAGAAAGTGTCGATTTGGAACGCCGCAAGATGCAGTATTGTTATGCGGATGGAGACCAGATCGTATTTATGGATGTGAATGACTACGAACAAATCCCTGTATCCAAGGATTATGTGGAAGACATCCTTCCTTTTATGAAAGAGGAAACCCAAGTGGAAGTTTCTTTCTATGAGGGAAAACCGATTGGAGTTACACCACCAAACTTTGCTGTTTTGGAAGTTACCTACGCGGAAGATGGTTTAAAAGGTGATACAACAGGGCTTGCTCTCAAACGAGTTACAGTGGAGACAGGTGGAGAAATCAATGTTCCGATCTTTGTCAAACAAGGGGATGTCGTAAAAATCGACCTTCGGGACCTTACCTACGTGGAGAGAGTCAACAAATAGATTTGGATCTAAGTGCCTCTTTACAAGAGCTAACAAAACTATCCCATCTCTATTACGCAAGGCAGTGGATGTTTGCTACTGCTGGGAATCTCTCTGTTAGAGATCCTTCTTCTGGAGGAGTCTTTTGGATCACTGCCTCCGGAAAACACAAAGGGGAGCTTTCTGCCAATGACTTCCTACCGATTCATGTCTCTGATGGTTCTGTTCAAAAAGAGATTTCAGGACTTAAGCCATCAGCAGAGACCTCCATCCACCAATCTATCTATCAGTGCAATTCCGATGCCAATGCTGCCCTGCATGTACATACTCTGGATTCCAATCTTTTGGATTTTGGGCTAACCCCCGACCAACCCGTAAAAGAAGTAGATATTCCACCGATTGAGATTATCAAAGCCTTTGGGATTTGGGAAGAACGACCAAAACTGACCATGCCCGTATTTTATAACTTTGGATCTGTTCCCAAGATAGCGAATGAAATAAAAAACTATTTCCAAACGAGGGGATTGCCGAAGGTTCCCTTTCTTTTGATAGAAGGCCATGGTCCAACAGTTTGGGGTGAATCCATTCCTTCTGCAAATAGGCATCTAGAGGCTGTTAGTTTTTTGTTTCAGGTCATGGCTCGTTTGGGTAGATGATTGGAAAAGGTAGTTTGTATTTTCGGTTCAGGATCTGGAATTGGCAGTGCACTTTTTAGCCGTTTCGGGATGGACCCTCAGGCAAAAACTTTAGGTTTCTCGAGGTCGGGAGAACAGTCTTTGGATTCATTAACCTGGCAAAAAACTCATTCAATTGATCTAACAAACGAATCAGAACTTAATACATTCCAAAACCAATTGAAAGTATTTTTCGCTGAACAAATATTTGGCGGCAAAAATCCGATTACTCTATTAAAAGATTCAAAAATCGACCGCCATCTTGTAGTGTATTTTTCTCAAGGGAATGGACTTTTTTCTCGGATATCAGATCTAAACAGAGAGGATGTTCGTAAACATTTTGAATTGAATGTGTTTTCTACCCTCTTTCTCTGCCAAATTCTGTCTGACTATGTACCTATATTTGAACGATCCAGTTTTGTATTTTTAGGATCCACGGCAGGAACTATGGGATTCCCATATTCATCTGTTTATTGTGCTTCCAAACATGGAGTTCTCGGTATTGCAAGGTCTCTTAGAGAAGAATGGAAACCATATGGGACAAAGGTTGTTCATGTGGGACTTGGAGCCGTTGCAACAGATATCTGGAAAGATCGTCCTGAGTTCAGAGTGGAAGATATGATTTCCACAACAGATTGTGCAGAATATTTGTTTTCACTTTCAGAAATTTCTGATTCCGTATTTTTGAATGAAGTGTCCATTACTCCAAAAAAAGGGATTTTATAATCCATGGATTTAAAAGAGCCAATTGTTCTACTTACTGGTGGAAGTGGTGGTATCGGCCGAGAGATTGTTCGTTCGCTGATTTTATCGGGGTTTTCTGTTTGGAATCTCGATATGGTGCGGCCACAGTCACCACTTCTTCAAGAAACCTTCCGTGAGATAAACTTAGCAGAAGCCCCTTTTGTTTTGGAAAGATCCATTCAAAAAATATTGCATGAATGTCAGTCTATGGGGGAAATTTACGGCATTGTTCATAACGCAGGTTTCGGGGGACCATACCATCCTATTACTGACGTATCCATTGACGAGTGGCAAAATATATTTAGAGTGAATATTGATTCTCTATTTCTGCTTGTTAAAGAACTTCTTCCCAATTTTAAAAAAAATAAGTTTGGTCGAATCATCGCCATTGCATCATCACTTTCTCTAGTAGGGCAATCCAATTCAGTAACGTATTCGTCCTCCAAACACGCGCTAGTGGGATTTATCAAATCCATTGCAGATGAATGGGGTAAATTTGGAATTACCGCAAACTGTATCAGTCCAGGTTACGTAGACACAAAGATGGGTGTGAAAGAAAATGAAGTCCCAGGTCATTTTGACGAGATTATTCAGAAAACACCTGTTAAGCGAATAGCAGATCCTTCAGAAATTGCGAGAGTTGTAAACTTTTTGCTTCAAAAAGAATCAGGCTATATATCAGGAGCCAATTGGACAGTGGACGGTGGATTGACCGCAGTATGAGAATCTCTCCACCAAAGGATCAATTTCTAAAATTAACAACAAAAGAAAATCTAGGTCGAACTTCAGGGATCATTTTGCAGAAGGAAGCACTTCTCATTATGAAACAAATTGAAGCGTATTCAAATAAGGAGAACTACACACGAGGTGTCCTTTTTGAGCCGACCGAAGCAAGTTTTGAAAAACTCAAACTAGATTTGGAAACTGGTATGGACCAAGTATGGCAGATAATTGACCACGGACTTGGTACCCAATTGTTTGAAATTCGATTCGATCCTGGAGCTGGAGAGTTACGTTTGGTGCCAGTGGTCGCCGGCTTACCTGGTGGTGGAGTCCCAATTGAAGAATGTTATCATTCGCTCTTGAATCGATCAATCGAGTCACTTGAAAGATATGCCGTACAGAAGAGAGTTTTAACGGAAGAAACCTGGAAAAAGATCTTACTTAAAATCACAGATTTCGAATATGATGAGACGGCGGGCTTCGGAGACGAACTCGATGAATGTTTAGATCCAAAAAATTTTCCTTTTCCTCCTTCCAAAGATATGTTGAATCGATCTCGGGGTCTGATTGTAGATGCTTTGGAAGCCGATGGAAAGATCATATACTTGCCCCATATAGGAATCTATTCTGTATCAGAATCAACGAGCATCGAGTTTCTACATTTGGCT
>JALOTI010000383.1 GCA_025457985.1 Leptospira sp. | reverse complement strand
CAATGTACTTTGGATTGATGGCATGGTGGACTCTATGGTGGGAAGGAGTGGATAGGATAAATTCTGCGACTTTTCCAAGTTTGCCTACCGCCTTTGTATGCACCCAGAATTGGTAGATCAAATTGATTTGGCCGGAAGCAAGATACATCCAAGGGTGAAAGCCTATGAGTGCGAGAGGAACATAGAAAATCCAAGATATGAGTCCACCTAGACCGGTTTGGCGGAGTGCTACAACCAAATTGTATTCCTCGCTATGGTGGTGGATCACATGTCCCGCCCAAAGAATGTTCACTTCATGGGCTAACCTATGCGACCAGTAGTAACAAAAATCCTGGCCAACGATACAAAGGATCCAAGCCCAAGGGTTGTTTAAAGCAAATTCGAAAAATCGAAAATGCTCATAGATATAAAAATAGGCAAACAAACCTATTCCTTTTTGGAATAGTCCCCACAATTGGCTCAAAATTCCGGTGCTAAGATCCGCAATCGAATCATTCAAACGGTAGAGCGCTTTGTTCTTCCGATTTCCGATCCATACTTCGATTCCTATCAAAAGGAAAAACACAGGAATCGCAAACGTTACAAATTTGGGAGGGGTAAAATTCTCAAACATACTTTCGGAAATTTGACATCATTTTGACAAATCGTCAAGCAAATGTTGACCCAGTGTCAAAAATTGTTCCTGGTTCAATTCTTCCGGTCGACTCTTGGGGTTGATTCCTGATTTCTCCAGAGCCGATTGGACAGCCAATTGGAAGTCGGAATCCTTTGAAAACGGTGACTCCCTTAGAGAAACTTGGATTTGTTTTCGTTTTCCCCAAAATATGGAGCGTAGTAACCTCGACCAAAGGAGAATCTCATTCTTCGTTTGGATCCGTCTTTCCCCAGGTGCCAATGGTAGAATTTGGATCAGACTTGAATGGATTTTAGGAATAGGATAGAAACAGTTTTTGTGAACAACCTTTAGATGTTTTGTTGTTGTTAGGCCTTTCAAAAATACGGAGATACTTGACACTTCGGAGGTGAGTCGGTCCGCAAATTCCTTTTGGACCATAAAAATTCCACCAAGCCAATTTTCAAAATTAGAAACGATAAAAATTAGTATTTCAGTTGTTAGGTGATAGGGAAGGTTGCCAAATATAAAAACAGGGGTTGTATGGATTCTATGCAGATTTTCTAGGGCATCACCTTCGAATAAATGTACATTTGAAAAATTGTTTAGGATTCTTTCTTTAGCAAGTCGGATATAAGCATGGTCAATTTCAAAGAGGTAGGTCTTTCTTTTAAGTGAAAGGAGGGGATACGTGAGTGAACCAAGACCAATCCCAATTTCAGCTATCTCTGAGTCTACATGCGTTAGGTGTTTTGAACCTGATTCTACAATAAACTGGACAATATTTTGATCTACTAAAAAGTTCTGGCCAAATTTTTTTTGGGCACGGATTCCAATCGAACTAAGGTATGCTTCTATTTCCGATTTTGTTGAGAAGGGGGCTTTCAAGAACTTCCTCTAGGGTAAGTATTTGGAATCGAGAAGATATCCCAAGTAGATTTTGGTATTTTTTCCATTCCCATTCTTCTTTCTGTTTCCATTTCGGAAAATCTAGAACTATGATTCCTAGAGTTTTGTTGGTATTTCTTTTTTCTAACCAGTTGACTGTCTCAAAGAGTGTGGGAATTTTTTCTTTTTTTCCATCAAAACGAAGGATGGCAAAGTCTTCTTGGTAATTCCATCCAAGAGAGAGTCTTTTTCCCAACGGATCGTTTCCTTCTTCCAGTCCCCAAAGATGAGCCTTTGAATGGAGCAATTGGACCTTGATATTTGGTTGGATTTGCTTTAAAAAAAAGGCATCTCGTAAACAGGATTCCGATTCTAAAAAAATTTCTTTCAAATATAAAATATCTGTATAACCAAGATGAAGTCTTTTATAGCAGTTCCCATATATCCAGAGCTTCGAATCTTTTTGGATATAGGCCAATCCCTTTTGAAACAAGATGTTATGAATCTTTGTTTCGTTAGATTCCTCTACTCGATATGCTACAACAAAACTGAATAAAACCAACACATACAAAACTAATCTTATTACATTTTTCTTTACGAAACGAATACAATAGAAAACTAAAAAAAAGAATAAAGAAGAAATGAGGATCGTGTTGTATGGAATTTTGTTCCACTCTCTGAAATAAGGAAAGATAGATTCAAAAAAGGGAATACTTCCTAAAAATAATGATAATAAACATTGAATTGGAAGCCAAATCCATGAGATATCAAAATGGATTGGAATAAATGAAAAACAAAAAGCAATAAGAATAGATAAATAAACAACTGGTAAAAGAATACACGAGAGAGGTACCAAAAAGAAATTGATAAGAATCCCTCCAAAAGCATAGGATTTAAAAAAAAATAATAAAAAAGGAAAAGTGCTTATACTACAGGCAATTGAGATATGAAGGTTTTCTTTAATAAATGCTTTGGATTTTGGAAATATTAAAAGATCGAGTTTTGGTTTTATGAAAAAGATTCCACAGACGGCCGCAAAAGAGAGAAAATAACCGATACTTAAAAAATCGGAAAATTGAAACACCAAAATACTTGCTGAAGCATATAAAATCAAATCGATCGATACAATCTTCCTATGAAAATAAGAACCAAACATTGTATAGATGGCAAATATAAAGGCTCTTAAAAAAGAAACAGGGAAGTCCAAAAAATAAAGGTATAAAAAGCCAATACTCAGAGATGATGCTAATGGAAGTAATGGTATACGTTGGAATAATTTAGAAAATAAAAAATATAGCGAACCTACAAAGATACCCAAATGAAGACCTGAAGCAGCAAAAAGATGTAAAAGACCCGTACGTTTCGTTCTTTGTTTCCATGAATAAGGCAGAGAAGTAATGGAACCAAAAACTAACCCCTTTACAACTAAAGTTTCAAGTTTCGTGAATGGAATTTTGTTAACGGCTGTTTCCACATAGGCCTTAAATTCGGGATTTATGTTTTTCTTTCGAAATCCGAGAAAAAGCCAATTAAAACCTGAACGGTTATCGCTTCCGCAATTTTTGACAGTTTTAACGGATGTAGAAGGATACCTAGGAGAAGGAAGATAATCAAAAGAGAGGATAAAACTTCGAACCCTTTGTAATCTTTAAAAAGTTTAAAAAAGATTCCTGAAATATGGATTCCGAAGCAGAACCAAGCACCTCTTGATTTTGGAAAAAATCCTGAACCCATTGATACAGGATTTCCAAAAAATCAGATTTGGTGCCTCGGAATTTGTTCTTTTTTAAAAAAGCTTTAAACCGATTGATTTTCTAATTTCGTTTAATTTTGTTTCGGCAATTGAAGAAGCTTTGGTCTTTCCAGCTTTCAATACATCTCTCACATAATCAAGATTTTGTGCTAGTTGATTTCTCTTTTCTCGAAATGGAGAAAAATGTTCCAAAACAACCGATAGAAGATCCTTCTTGAGATCTCCGTAACCCACTCCACCTTTTTTATATTTCTCTTTAAGAAGATTCTTTTCCGTATCAGTTAAAAACAAACTGTGAATTTGAAAGATAAAACTAGAGTCAGGGTCTTTCGGTTCTTCGATTGATTTGGAATCTGATTGGATTGCCATTATCTGCTTTTTGATTTCCTTTTCAGAACCAAAAAAGTCGATCGTGTTCCCATACGACTTTGACATTTTTGCTCCATCAATTCCTGGAACAATTGCTGTTCGTTCTTCGATATCAGGTTCGGGCAAATGGAGTAATGGGCCAAAGAGAGCATTGAATCGTTCTGCTATATCCCGTGCAAATTCCAAATGCTGTTTTTGGTCCTTACCGACTGGAACTTTTTCCGCTGAAAAAAGTAGGATATCACTTGCCATTAGTATCGGATAAGTAAACAACCCTGCTCCTGGGGTAAAACCTTTGTTTACCTTGTCTTTGAAACTATGCGCAAGTTGGAGCTGAGGCACCGTTATACATTGAGAGAGATACCAGGTCAATTCTGTAACTTGGGGAACATCACTTTGAATCCAAAATACAGTCTTTTCCGGATCAACGCCTAGTGCTAGTAAGTCGATCGCACAATCTAGCGTGTATTCTTCTAGATTTTTTTTATTTGAATACGTTGTAAGTGCATGTAGATTTGCTATGAATAAAAAAAGATCACTGGAGCTTTGGTAGTCCAAGATCTTTCGAATAGCTCCAAAATAGTTCCCTAAATGTAGTTTGCCGCTTGGTTGAAGGCCCGTTAGTATTCTCATCATTCCTCTGGGTCTATACCTGAATTTTCATCCGAAGCAGAAGGTAAACCTGCTGATACTAAATTAGGTTCTCACCGGGAACAACTTAATAGAGCAGTTATAAATGGAAATGTACTAGATGTAATCACGTTAAATGGCTTAAATATACCTAAAGTCGATATTGATTTATCAAAT
>JALOTI010000382.1 GCA_025457985.1 Leptospira sp. | reverse complement strand
AAATTCTTTTTCTAAATCAATATTCTTTTTATAAGTGGCTTCACTTGCAGGAACTAATGCGTCAAACCCATCCATATCCACAATGAGACCAAACTTGTGAATACTTTTGATCTGACAGGTAACAAACATCCCTTCTTTTAATTCATCCCGAAGAAGTTGTTTTTTAGTTTCTTTTTCGCGGTCCGCTATTTTTTTCTGAGACAAAACAACTTTGTTTTGTTTAGAGTGAATCTCTGAAACAATGAACTTAAATCGTTTCCCAGTTATCTCCTTTGATCTAAGACTTGGATCCAATTGGGAGAAAGGAACAAAACCAGTGATGCTTCCGAGTTTTACTTCAAATCCACCATTGGTTTCGGTTCCAATTTGTCCTATGACCGGAATTTCAAACTGATTTGCAAGCTCCAAAGTCTCGGCTGTTATTACGTCACCAACAAGACTTGCAGTGAAATAAAAATCGCCTGCATCCTCTTTTAAAAAATAGACAGTAATCACTTCACCAACCTTAGGCGGTAACTCGTCTTTCCATTCATCGCTTGAAATATTTCCAAGGACTTGCGAACCAAGTGTCCTAACAAAAACATAGTCATTTTTTACAGACGTAACTTTTGCTTGGTGTCTGGAACCAGGTTCTATCGATTTTCTTTTTTTAAAACTTTCTTCTAATAAACGATCGAATTCGGAGCTTGAACCTTTCATCGTGCACTACCTACTTGGGGATGGTTTAGGGGTATAAACCAGTTTTCCTCCTACCACCATTGATTCAATTGGAAATATTCCCGAATTTCGAAAGAGTGGATTCTCTGATACGATCGAAAAATGGGCAGGACCTCCCACTTCAATTTTTCCATTGTGATCGGCTCCGATCAGACGACAGGTTGTTTCCGTCAAACTTTGAATCATGTCTCGGCGGTGTTCTGGGATGGTTTCTGGATCTGGATTTGGTAACGCAAGAGATACGTTTTTTTGAAAAGGTTGGATAAAGATTCGGAAAAACCAATGTTCGGAGCCCAGGTTTCCAACCTCTTTAGCCTTTTTGTACTTCAGAGCCTCTTCCCATAACAAAATTTCAACAACGGCGGCAGTTCCAGGAAGAAGACCTAGATGGCCGGCTCCACTTGCGAAGACCAATTGGACCTGATCCTTCCGATCTTGGAAAACTGCAAAGGCCTCCTGAAATCCTATCCCTTTCCGATCCAAACGATCTTCAGGTGAAAGCGCTAAAAACGACTCCTTCCCCCTTTCTGAAAAACTGGAATGGAGAGGTGAAAGAACCGCAGCCAATTGATTTTTTTTCTCTGGGGATACTAAAAGTTCGGACAAGTAGAGAGTCGAAATCATGGGAGCCCAGTAGAAGCCTCGTTTTTGAATCTGTTTCAACTTGGTTGTTTCTGGCATTGGATGAAAGAGTACATTATG
The DNA here is from genome assembly GCA_025457985.1 of Leptospira sp. Lineage (GTDB taxonomy): Bacteria > Spirochaetota > Leptospiria > Leptospirales > Leptospiraceae > Leptospira_A. The sequence continues at coordinate 1,813 of JALOTI010000382.1, read as the reverse complement.
TCCGGTATCAAGAGAATCTTCCCAACTGGTTGGATCTCCAAACGTAAAAACAATCGGTTTCTTTTTCTGGGATACTATGTCTTTTCGAATCTCAAAGAGTTGGTTTTGATTGAACCCTCTCTCTTCCTTTTCCTTTAAAAATATAGGAAGTATGTCACTTCGTTTTGGATCGATCTGAACGGGGGTTTTATTTTGATAGAGTTTGTCATTTTCCAGAGTGAAGTCTGAGTAAATGAGTGGCTTCTGAGCTTGGATCAGAATTGGAGACTGCCATTTTTGTTTTGTTATCTCTCGCTCCAAGGGTCCTAGGTCTGGATCTCCAATGGAAAGGATATGGCTAAACCCGGCACTCACATAAGATCGAAGTTGGAAGGCCAAATCTTCCGGTCGGGTATTTCCGCCTAAACCATTTTTACCCATATGGACCGACGCATCGCAGAATCCCGGAAGTAGGAATTTTATGGGACCAGTTGTCTGTAGCGGTTTGACTGATTTGATCCGCGAGCGTTCCACTTCAATTTCGGAAACGGGTCCAAAGTTTCTTTTCTCTGAATCCCATATCCTAACCTGTTTTATTTTCAAACTTTGAGACAAAAGAATCGGTGGTGCAAATGCCGATATTAAGAAAATGAGGGCGAGAGATGTGAGGTTTTTCATACTTGCAGTCTTAGTACCTTGACAGTAAGGACTAGAATGGAAAAGATTTCGGGTATGGGAAAGGAAACAAGCGAGATTTCTGACCACATCAAATTACATGTCGAAAACGGGAAAATTCTCTCGCTAAAGACCCATCGCGTTTCCAAACAAGTTGAGATTCATATCAAACAAGCCGTGGAATTGATACTCGATAGGCTAACTCACCCCACCCTCGTTCCGACTCTCTATACCATTATTAAAGAACTCGCAATCAACGCATGTAAAGCAAACCAAAAGCGAGTTTTTTTTGAAGAACGTGGATATCGATTCGAAATTCCTAGCGAATATGCAAAAGGTGTCCACGAATACCGAGAACTTTTTTCGGAAGAAATGTCCAACGAATTTGGAGCTAAGGCCAGGAAAAAGGGATACTACTGCCTGATCAATTTCCATTACAACGAAAATGGAATCACGATAGAAGTGATCAATAACACTCCCATTGCCAAAGAAGAAGAAAAAGCGATTCGCGAACGATTAGAAAAAGGAATGATGTATGATGATATCGCCCAGTTCTACATGGACAATGCTGATACGACGGAAGGAGCAGGTCTAGGACTTGCGCTCATCTTAATCATGTTAAAAGGTGAAAATATCGACCCAAATTTTTTCCGCATCATCATAGGTGAAGAAGCGACAACAGCTCGTTTGGAAATCCCTTTAACCGATAAATTTACATCTGTACGAGATTCCAGTACGGCTTAAATCTATGATTCTTCCTATCTCATGTGCAATCATCACGCTAAACGAAGAAGACAATATTGCAAGAACCTTGCAAGCTTTGGATTTTATTGAAGATATTGTAATCGTCGATTCTAAATCAAAAGACAAAACTGTGGCAATTGCAAAAGAACTCGGAGCCAAAGTTTTTTCAAAGGATTTTGAGACATACGCAGATCAAAAGAATTTTGCTCTTAAACATACAAAATACGATTGGGTATTGGCTATTGACGCAGATGAGGTTGTTTCACAAGGTCTCAAAACGGAAATCTTCAAACTTTTTGAGAACGGTGAGCCTTCATCTGTTGGATTTATGATTCCAAGGCTTACCTACTATCTTGGTAGATGGATTCGGTTTAGCGGATTTTATCCAAACTACCAACTACGATTGTTTAAAAAA
>JALOTI010000381.1 GCA_025457985.1 Leptospira sp. | reverse complement strand
GGAAAAATGAAATTGAATTTTTGGAAGCCTTATCTTTTCACACAGAATCCGTGTTTGGTGGAATCAAACTCACAAAGGGTAATTATCTTTCTTCTGGAGTAACAGTTTCTTTACTCCAACCGATGCGACCCATTCCTTTTAAGCATATTTATATTCTAGGACTCGGGGAGGGTAAATTTCCCGGTTCAAACGACCAATCTAAATTGAACTTACGTCGATTTGACAGTTATCCGTGGGATCTAACTAAACGTGAAATCCAAGAATCACTCTTGTGGGAGACGATTCAATCTGCACAGGAATCCATAACCTTTTCTTTCGTTGGCAAAAACACCAAAGAAGACAAAGAATTTGAGCCTTGCTCTTCGCTTTTTGAAATCATGTCCGCTATGCAAATTCCAAAAGCGGAGGAAATTCCCTTACATCCGTACAGTTCCCAGTATAACGGAAATAAGATTCCGTCATTTGATTACTCTCGAAATATAGTTTTTGGAAAGGATCTCCTTACAAATGAAGAGGAAATTCCAAAGTTTACAGATCCAAACTCACTAGCAGACCTTACGAGTGGGTTGCAAAGGACTGTCTTAACTCCTAAGGATTTAGAAAAAGTATTCGAAAACCCTATGAACTACCGAATCCAATCAGGTCTTGGGATCTATCTTTCGGAAGACGAGGAAGAAGAAGGATCGGAAGAACAATTCCAGCTCAATCATTTGGAAAACTACATGATTAAATCCAAGGTTTTCTCAGAAGTATTTCATTCTCTAGCGGAGAATGAGACATGGGATTTAGAATCGTTAGAAGATTTGGTGGATCGGATTATCGAGAAAGAATCCAAGGCCGCAAACTTTACGTTTGGTGGTTATTCGATTCTTTCCAAAAACCAATTATTAGAAGAATTGGAAGCGGCTTGTGAGTATTTGCAAAATTTTATCCAGGGATTGAGAGATCGAGGAGAGAGCATTATCTTCCACAAAACAGTGACTTACGGAGATACAGGGATTCGCGGTGCAAAGGTCATAGAACCCAACATTGCCTTCGATAAATACCCGGATATGGAATTGACCTCGGAATGGGAATTTGTCATCGAATCCAATCGGACATTCTATATTTTGCAATTGAGCAAACTAGATGATGAGGTAAAGGTCTATAATGAACATTCCCCCTACTTAAGTCGCTATTTCGGTAAAGTCGCAAAACACTATATTGGTGCATGTCTTTTAAAATTGGCTAACTATGATACCAAGATCCTAGTACTTCCAAAGACGAAACCAGCAAAAAGCACAAAGACACCCAAAACAGTCAAATCGATAGTTTCCTTTCCGAGGCTTACGAATGAGAATGCTAAAGAATATTTAAATCAGCTTTTGCAATTGGCTTTCGCAGATGATGTTCCCTATTTCCCCTATTTGGCTTTCCACAACTTCTTTGCAGGATACCAAAAACCAGAGGGTAAGGAAGCCCTTCGGTTAAAGTCAGAGACAGAAATCATAAACGAACTCAAAACCTTTTATGAAGACAACTTGGATTTTATTTTAGGCAAAGAAGACAAAGTCTTCAAACTCTCTCCTCATAAAAATGAGTATAGTAAAGAGATTCGTTTTGATCTCGCTCTACCTCTCTACCTACCTTTATTTTTGGATATGGAATACCTATGAGCCACCCTTTAGTTACAGAACCTAACTTCATTGAGGCGTCCGCAGGGACGGGAAAAACATTCCGCATCATGGAGATGCTAGAAAAGATCATGAGAGAGGATATTCAAAATAAAGTATCTCACAATCGATTGTTAAAAACAGTTATCCTTACTTTTACGGAAAAAGCTGCAGGAGAACTCAAAGCCCGTCTCAAAAAAAAGATACTCGAACTTTACAAAGGGGGAACAAATTCAGAATTTTATCCCTACTTACGAGACCTGGACCAAGTGCAAATCGCAACAATCCACGGATTTTGTAATTTGGTTTTAAATGAGTATCCGATTGAAACAGGAACTATTGGTAAACCTCGTCTAACAAGTTTAGATGAGGTTGTAGAATTGAATCTTTACCTTCTTAAGCGGAAAAGCTTTGGTATCACCGCTCCAGAAGTCCTTGCAAACTTACTTCAAAAATCTGAATTTTTTAAAAAAGAAGACCTACTCAAGAGTACAGCGAAGAAGATTCTCAGTGATACGAAAGAATATTTTTTCCCCGCAACTGACTCATCCCCAACGTTTCTAACCCTTACTACAGATTCAGAAGTGAGCGAAGAGACTTCAACTGAGTTTTTACAATGGGTCACTCTGGAGATTGTAAAGGAATCAAAAAATACATTAGCATCTGCGAATTTGATTACCTATGACCAAATGATCTTAAAATTAAGATCGGCGATCGCATCAAATCCGAGTCTATTGGCATCCTTACAAGATCGATTTGAAATTTGTTTGCTCGATGAATTCCAAGATACGGACAAAAATCAGTATGAGATTTTTAAATCCATATTTATAAAAAGTGAAAACTCAAGTCTCGATCTGTATTGCATTGGTGACCCAAAACAAAGTATCTATAGCTTTCGAGGTGCGGATATCGGTGTTTATCTCAAGGCAAAAAACGAACTGGTCTCAAATTCTTCAGAGGCCTCAAAAAACGAAAGATCGCAACTTGTTACCAACTATCGATCCTCTAAAGATATGATCGATGGATACAATACTATCTTTAGTGCGGATTCAGGCGGTCAGACAAATTTTTTTCCAATCCAAGAGCCTGGATTTGATTCTTCGTATTACAAGTACCAGCTGGTTAAATCTCCTAATCAAAATTCTATTAAGTACGAACTCACCGAAGGAGAAAAGGCAATCCATGTGATTGAGCTACAAGGCAACATAGTAAAAATGGCAGAAGTAAGGGAAACTTGGGAAAAGTTTATCTCGGAAGAGATACCAAGGCTAATAGATGAAAGTAAACCATTCAACTACAACTATAGAGAAAAAGAAGGAGAGGAATTTAGAAATAAAAAGATCAAGTTAAGCGAAATTGCAGTGCTTTGCGAAAACAATACTGCTGCTTTGCAAGTAGAAAGAGATCTGACAAAACTTGGTATCCCCTGCTCTATCTACAAACGAAAGGGTATCTACCACAGTCCTTCGTGTTAGCAAAGACTTGAAACTTGGTTGCAGTCGTCGGAATTCCGTTGATATTTTGTACACACTTCAAACGGTTAGTTGCTTCCTATCTACTTCCGGTTATTGGCAGCCATCTTGGATTT
>JALOTI010000380.1 GCA_025457985.1 Leptospira sp. | reverse complement strand
GTGTAGAAAGATATTTTTTACTGAACGTTTTTGGCGAGGTTGAGGAGGGGCACCTCGTTCGTTCCTGGGGAATCCAAAAAGAAATTACGGACTCTAAAGAGTCTGAAAATCAGTTAAAAGGTCTTTTACGTTTTTCGGAATCCGTGAACCGAATCTCTCAGCTCTTTATGGCCACAAAGTCGGAAGATACCTATTCGAGTGTGGAAAAGGCTCTCGAGATCGTGGGGAGTTTTTCCAATGCGAGTAGGGCTTTTGTAGCCGAAATATCTCCCGATCGAACTACACTTTCAACAACTTCGGAATGGCTTTTGCCTGGAATCCCATCTCTCTTTGGAGTGGGAACAAAATTGCCAATAGCAAAAATGAATCCGGAGCGACTTGGGATCTTAGCTGGCAATGGTTCTATCGACATCTTAGATACCTCTCTCCTCTTAGCGGAGCCTTGGCATGTGACACTTTTTTCACATGCAAAAGTTAGAAGTCTTTTCGTAGTCGGACTTAAGGATGAGGGAAGGTTAATTGGAATTATTGGCATAACTTCCTACCAAGAGGTAAAGGAATTTTCATCTGAGGCAAAACAGCTGTTATCTGTAGTTTCTGGATTGGTCTCTCAAGTTATTATTCGTGCTAAAAATGAGTTAAAACTGAGGCTAAAAGAAAAAGCTCTACAAAGATTCTATTCTGATATCAAAGAAGATTTGGCCATAGCAAAAATTACACAGGAAGCATGGGTAACTTCAGATTTTCCCAATTTACCAGGTGTCACAGTTCACTCTCGCTTTTTACCGTATGAACAAATTGGTGGTGATTTGATTTTATGTGAAAAAGCATCTGATGGTAGTTTGGTGGTTTTATTTGGTGATATTTCGGGACATGGAATTTCTGCTGCTTTAGTTTCGGGAATTGTTGCCGTAACATTTAAAAAGTATGCAAAAGGCGATTTTTCTCCCTCGGAGATTCTTCGCCAAATCCACTTAGAACTTAGTCCTTGGGTTCACAAGCACCATATCTCAGCTTGTTTGTTTCGAATTGAGCCAATCGAAAAAAAGATTACTTTTTCGTTTGCGGGACATCCTCCTGCTCTTACGTGGAACCAGAGTACAAAAGAGATCACTCAAATCCGCGATGAGATGTATCCCATTCTTTTAATGGAGGAATGGGATGGTAAAGAATTTGTTAGGAGTTTCCAAGAAGGCGACAGAATCCTCTTCTATTCCGATGGAATTTATGAATTGGAAGAGGAAGGGAGAGGATATCTCGGATTGGATGATTTTATTTACGAGACGACAGAAATCATCAACACTTCTGAAACAAGTATGGATATTTTTAAGCGATTGATTTTGAACTGCCTTGTTGAAAAAAATCGTATTATCCACGATGATATTGCAATTCTGCTAATTGAGTTTTAATTATCCCTGTCCGCGATATCTAAAGCCTTTGCATCAGCCTCGGGATATTTTGATAGGTATTCATTAACTGTTTTTTGTTTTCCTTCGAGTCTTGCTAAGTGGTTGTCTATGATATAACCAAAGTCTAGTTTTCCGGTTACAATTTCATATCTTTCTGTTTCGATCGTTCCCAAATCCAAATCGATTGGTACTTCGTTTGCTCGATCTGCATAAAATTTTGCTTTTTCCCAATAGGGAATGGCTTCTTTGTAAAAACTATGGGCTATTGAAAAGGATTCCTTTAACTCGTGAGCCATGTCCAAATTGTAAAAATACAAATGCCTTTTGTCAAATTTGGATGCAATCCTCATGTACGAACGCATAATTTGAATATTGATATGCATAAACATAAGATTACGGTATTTATAATAGCCGTCTTCCGTTTTAGTTTCACATAAGGCGTGTTTGGGATGCCTAAATCGTTTACCCAAACTTATTTTAAGCCAATATATATTTTTTCTTAGTTCGTTTTCGTTATAGTGTTGCTTGAGGTTGTAGAGTTCGTAAAAATCTTCTAGATACTTTGGTTCCCATTTATGGAGTTTGTAAGGGACCCAATCCGAGAACTTGGTGTATGGTCCGTTTTTCTCATATTCATAATTGTAATCAATATCAGTCTCCCAAGCCGTTAGTCTCGAAGAGAGAATGACTACCAAAAAAAATAAGGACAAAACGAGATAGAGAGTCCGGCGCATCTAAAAAAAGGATCGGCATTTTTTTATGAGAACAAGACGGGTTTTATTCAAAAAGGACTAAGGGTTCCTTCCCATTTGTATCCCACACCTCGTACATTTCTTATGGACTCATCGCCAAGTGCGTCTCTGAGTCTGACAATAGCGTTGTCAATGGTTCGTTCGGTAGGAAAGCTCTCTTCCCCGACCAATTCATCCAAAATTTCCGACCGGGAAAAAACCTTATCAGGGTTGGAAAGTAATAGGCTTAGCAAGGCACAATCTCGTTTGGATAAAAGTACGGATCCAGCTTTAGTCTTGATTTCAAAGGAATCCAAATGGATTTCTATATTGCCATACTTCCATTTTTTTCCTAAGTTGGGTTTGGTTTGGGCAAGTACCCGCTCCAGCCGGATCATAAACTCTTTGAGGTGAAATGGTTTCGGAATAAATTCAACAGCTCCTAGCTCGAATCCAAGCAAACGCTCTTTTGCGCCCGCTTGAGCCGTGAGGAATAAAAAGGGCAGATTTGGGTTCTTAGTCCGCAGGATTTTTGCCAGATCAAATCCGCTTCCATCGGGCAATCGAAGATCTAAAATGGCCAATGAAAACTCTTCGGTATTTAATGTCTCCAGTGCGGAGTTGTATGTTTTTTCCAGTCGAACTCGGAACTTTTCTTTTTCTAAGCGTTCCTTGATAGTTTCTCCAAGTCCTTCGTCATCTTCAACTAACAAAAGATATGGTTTCATCAGAAGGTATCAAACTCCATCTGCACTAAAAAACCAGTCCCCGTATTCTTGAAAAGCAAATCGCCCTTCATTTTTTCTACCAATTTTTTTACGATATAAAGACCGATTCCCGTTCCGCTAGTTTGTTTATGCCTCAAAAAAGGAATACCTAATTGTTTTAAATTTCCTGAAAATCCTTGTCCATTGTCTTGAATACAGAAACAGATTTTTTGATTACCCTTTGTATTCATTTTTTTTTCAACATGGATTTCAACAGAACTTGCTTTTCCGTGTCGTCTAGAGTTTTCGACTAAATTTTTTAGGATAGATTCAAATGCTTTTTTATCTACAGAAAGTTTTACATTAGGATCAGAATGAAAGATCCATTTGAGAT
>JALOTI010000379.1 GCA_025457985.1 Leptospira sp. | reverse complement strand
AAATGCCTTTTCCAAAACAATACTATGATAGGCGGACAAAAGCTCCATAGTTCGTTCGGCACCAGCAAGTTCTGAAATTTGAGTAAAACCAACTATATCACAATACAATACAGCAACTTTGATTTCCTTTCCTACTTTAGGAATTAAAGAATCAGAAGTTGTTAGTGCTTCTCCCAAAATATGAGGAGAAAAATGTCCTGACAATCTTTGGAGTTTTAGTTCATTTTGAACAGCTTGAACTACGGTTCGCCTAACTCGAAATGTTAGATATGCTAGAAAAAAACCTAAAGTACCGATGATACCCATACTCAAAATATAATTGTTTAAAAGAATCGGATCACCCAGGACCAGTTCTTTAAAATTAGCACTCGGTAAAATTTTTGGATCTTGTTGCGCGTAAAATAATAAACCTGCCTGACTTATAACCACTCCAAATGCATAAATCAATGGATAGATAGGTTGTAGGCTAAACGCATTCATTACAAGAGTTCCTGCGATCAAAAAATGAATGTATGTTTTGACTAAATATGCTTTAGGCATTGGAGATTCGGTTCCAATTGATCCATACCATATCAATGGTAAAACTGAAATAATGGCTAGGTCTAAAAATACACAAACAAGTCCAACTAACGAAATGTATTTTTTCCTTTGTAACAGCTTACTAAATAAATATAATATGACAAAAAGCAGGATAGAAAAAGTTACAACTGTCCACAACTCACGCAATGAATAGGCAACGAAAAAAGATCCTATTGTTACAAGAGTCAAAAGAACCATCTTTCCATAGAGATTAAATTTTATCCCCTGGATTTCTTTTTCTAAAAGTAACTCCTGTAAGTTCAGAATCATTTTTATTTTAACAAATCTCCTGGATTTGCTTGGCGATCTGGAACAAATAAGGAAAGAGTTTTTTCCTTACCAGATGCAAGCAACATCGCTTCAGAAAGACCGAATTTCATTTGCCTTGGTTTCAAATTTGAAACAACAACGACCTTTTTACCAACTAAATCTTCTGGAGTGTAAGCCACTTTAATTCCAGCAAAAACATTCTTTGTTCCTTTTTCGCCTAAGTTAACTTTTACGAAGAGTAATTTGTCTGCACCTTCAACAGGTCCAGCTTCCAGAATCTCTCCCACACGGAGTTCCACTTTCGAAAGTTCATCAATCGTGATGTAACCATCTTCGTTTGGAGTTAGAGAAGATTCTTTAGATTTTTCTTCCTTGGCACTCGATTGATGAGTTTGGGTAGAATTTTCTTTCGTTTGATTTTTAGCTTCAAAATCTTTTTTGGTTTCTTCAATCATAGTATTAATATTCTTTTCCTCAACACGTTTTGAAAGCATCTGGTACGGAGCCAAAGTTTGGTTTTCTATCCGAACATGTAAGTTTAAAAAATCCATTTTTTCCAATTGAAACAATTGTTTCACTGTTTCGTGAATCCTTGGAGTAACGGGGGCAAGATACGTAAAAAGAATTTTGGCACAATTTAATGAGGTTGTAACAACATCTCTGGCTTTCTCAAGATCTGTTTTAACCAAATTCCAAGGTGCATAATCATTTACATACTTATTGACCTTATCCCCTAGAGACGTTATCTCTCGCATAACTTTAGAATAGTTACGATTTTGGTATGCATCCCTTATTTCGGATTCTTTAGATAACAGTTCCGAAACCAATGTTTCTCCCTCTTTGGAAAGAGTTCCCAGTTTTCGATCCATTTTATCTAGAATGGAGGTCGAAACTCGAGAAACTAAATTCACTAAATTTCCAATTAAATCGGAATTCACTCTTGAAACAAAATCGTCGAAGGAAATATCAACGTCTTCCATTCCCGAACCTAAGCGACAAGCCATATAGAATCGAAAGTGTTCCGTATCCAAATATTTCGAGAATGTCGATGCATTGATAAATGTTCCACGGGACTTGGACATTTTTTCACCATTCACAGTCAAAAATCCGTGAACATTCAGTTGACTTGGAGTTTTATAACCAGATCCCATAAGCATAGCTGGCCAAAACAAACCATGGAAGTAGAGAATATCCTTTCCTATAAAATGAACGATCTCACCTGTACCATCTTTCCAATATTCATTGAAGATTTTTTCATCTTTAAAATAATTTTTTGATGCCGCCATATACCCGATAGGTGCATCCAACCATACATAAAAGTATTTGTTTTCTTCTTCCGGAATTGCAAACCCAAAATAAGGACCATCCCGGCTGATATCCCATTCTTGGAGACCGGAATGAAACCACTCCTGTAATTTTTTTTGGGCTCCTTCATTCAATCTGTCGCCCTCTTCCATCCAAGTTTTGAGTTGTTGTTGGAAGTCTTGGAGTTTAAAAAATAGATGTTTTGATTCTTTCAATACAGGGGGATTTCCACATATTGCACAGCTGGAATCCTTTAAGTCTTTTGGCGAATAACTTGTACCGCATACTTCACAGGAATCCCCATATTGATCTTTTGCACCGCATTTTGGACAAGTTCCTTTAATAAATCGATCAGGCAAAAACATTTTATCATGTTCGCAGTATGACTGTTCAATGTTCCGAGAAACTATATGACCTTTCTTTTTTAATGTTAGATAAATTGATTCGGAAAATTCTTTATTTTCTGGTGAATTGGTCGTATAATAATTGTCATACTCTACCAAGAATGAAGTTAGATCACTGTAGTGTTCTTTTTGAACTTCGCCTATCATTTCCTCGGGGGTTTTTCCCATTTTTTTTGCGGCAATCATAATTGGTGTGCCGTGGGTATCATCGGCACAAAAGAAATGGCAGGTATTACCGATTAGTTTTTGAAAGCGAACCCAAATATCGGTCTGAACAGCTTCCAATACATGGCCCAAATGAATCGATCCATTGGCATAGGGAAGTGCACTTGTCACAAGAATTTTTTTTGACATAGGTTTAATTCCAAAATTTCTTTTTGAAGTTCAAATTCAGCCCATTTTTGAGAAAAATCAAGAAAAGAGCAAAAAAATCGGGTTGAAGCCTCTGCTTCCCTAACTTACTTTTTGGTTTGTTATGGCTAAAAAAATTGTTCAAAACTTAAAAAAGGTCACAAAACATAAAAACAAACATCCAGAGACCTTTCCAAAAACGATTGAGATCGAAAATGACTTACATATTGAATATGCAAAAGTACTTCTGAGCCTTTGGTCCTATGCTTGCAATGCAGATGGGCAACTAAAGGAAAAAGAAGGAGAGCTCGTTGGTGAACTTGTGAATGTACT
>JALOTI010000378.1 GCA_025457985.1 Leptospira sp. | reverse complement strand
ACAATTAGAAAAAAAGAAAGGGAAAAAAGAAGATGAACTTTTAAAAATTCGTCAATCCTTAGAATTAGAATATTCCAATTCTATGAGTCCTGGAGAATACCATGAAGTCTCTAATGGAGTCTGGGAAAAAATCTAATGAAAGGATTGATATCTTTATTAATCTTAATTTTTTTCACGTTTCAGTATGCAATTTTTCAAAAACAATCTAAAGAGTTAGGTGTTAACTTTGATTACTCTGCGATTTCTAAAAACTACTTTTATTCCAACCAGTCAAAACCATTCCCGCTAACTGTCCAAAAGGGGAATAATATTCACAATTCAACGACAAAGGATGGTAGATATTTATTTTATGCAACAGATCAAAAGGGAAATTTTGATATTTGGTTTAGAGATCTAAAGAGCTCTATTGTTGTTCCAGTCACAAATCATCCATATTCAGAAACAAAACCAGCAATTTCTCCAGATGGTTCCAAACTTATCTTTGTATCAGAAGAATACGATTCTGAAGGTGATTTGATCTATCTTGAAATGAACTTAGAAGATTGGAAGTCTGAACTTCTTAAAGGAAACCGTTTTATAAGTGATAACTTTAAGAATATTACCAATCCAAATTTCAAAAATGAAAATTCAAAACAAGGAATTTTAGATTCGGATCCAGTATGGTCACCGAACGGGGATTATATAGTGTTTGTTTCAACTAGATTTACTCCTGGTTTACCAAACCTTTGTAAGATGGATCCCAAAAACCCAGCGGATGTTACTTTGCTTACTAAGAAAGGTGGAGTGTCTCCAAGTTTTTCGCAAAACGGTCAATCCATTTATTTTTTATCATATTCTGATGATGATAAGGGTGAAATTTATAAATTAGACTATCAATCTGGTCAAATTGATCGTATTACGAAAAACGAATATTTGGATTATTCTCCAACAGTAGATCGCAATGAACGATTTTTATACTATACTTCAATCCGTAAAGATACCAATAAAAATGGGCGACTTGATGAACGTGATAATAGTTTACTTGTTTTAAAAAATCTTCAGAATGGTGAAGAGCGTTTTTTATCCTCAGGTGAAACTTCAAATTTTGATACGAGATATTCAAATTTTAACGGCGGTTCATTACTTTTTTCGGCATCATATTACAATTCTATAAATATCTATTTTATACCTGAGAATGGGTCAATTCCTAAGCAGGAAACAATTAGCGATCAATTTGAATACGCAAAAACTTTTGATTCAAATCGATCTTTAGAAACCTATTTTTTGGCACTGGATTCAATTGAATTGTTCTTTGCCAATGATCCTCTTTTCCCAATCTATTCAGCAAAAGCTCAGATTCTAAAATCACAAGTTCTGACTCGGATAGGTAAGAAGGATGAAGCATTAAAAATCTTACGAAATTTGAGGACATTGAAAGAAACCCCGGATACTCGGTTTGGAATTTATATTTCAAATTATGAGGAAACAAAAACTTCTAAGGGAAAAATAGATTTAGAGGTATATGTAAATTCAAACTTAGATAAGGACTGGTCGAAAGATTCGATTCCATCCTTATATCATTTGTTAGCAGATGATTTAGAATCCAATCGAAATTTTCAAAAAGCATATGAAATATTAAAAACTATCTCGAGACTATACCCCGATTACCATAAAATCTCAGAAATCAATCGAAGGGTTGGAAGTTTTGAATTTAACTCAAATTCTGAGTCGTTTCCTGCAATGTATGAAGAGATGACAAAGGTTTGGTGGGAAGAACGAAATTCATTCGAAAAAAATCCAAAACTCCCTTTCCCAAATGAGAAAAAAAGAGACCTAAGATATTTAATAGAAGATGTTTTGCAAAAGATCCCAGAAGGAAGAAACAGTGGAGAGATCGTAACTCGGATTGATACTCTCCTAACCAAACCTATAAACCAAACAAATCCAATTTTCAGGATGACTGCGCTTTATATAAAAGCTAAGGCGTATTCAGACCAAAGAATGTTCAATGAATCTAACGAAGTTTTGGATTCTATCATCACCATTCCGACGAATATTGACTTAGAACCTCCGGGCCAACCCTCCGTTTTTGAGTTCCCTAAATATATTGCGGATTATAAAAATCCGATTCTATTACGAGCCAATCTTTTAAAGTATCAAAACCAAAAGGCATTAGGCAATACCTCTGATGCCTTGCGGAATTTGAAAATCTACCTAGAGTTTTACGACCCTGTTCTGGGTGTGGATCTTAATTCTGAAGAAATTCAGAATGCGTTTTTCTATTTTGAAAATAAAGCAATCGAATTTGAGCGGATTGGTGATCTACTGCAATCTAGTTTCCACTATTTTTTCAATAACCAAAATATGTTTTTGGTAAAAACGAGAAATCTCTACCTCGATTCGTTATACAAAGAGTATGCGGTCTATTACCAACGTAAGATGGTAGATACGATTTTTAGTTATGGGAAAAAAATAAGGGAGGATGAGGAACGGGCACTTTTTAACCAGCTCAATATTCTTGGTAAAGATAAGTTAAACGTTGTAGGAAATATCTCTGGTGTGACAGGACTTCTTACAAATAGTGAACTCTTTCGAGGTGTGATTGACGTAAAGGATTTTGAAAAAATAGAAGTTTTGTCAGAAAAGGCATTGGGTTGGACAGAACTCTACTACAAACAGGCAGTCCCTCGGGCGAGACCTTATCTTGATCTTGCAACTCTTTATGGGTATGCCTATTTTCTGATCAACAAGTACGTAATTTATGAAAATTACTACAATTCTACCGATACAATGACGGATTCTCGTAAGAAAGAGATTCTAGAAAATTACAAACGTGCTGAATTGGAATTACGTTGGATCATCTACGCAGATCCAACATATTATGACGCCTATCAGTTGTTGGGTTGGTTATATCAGTATGTTGATTTACGAAAGCAAAGGATAGATACGAAAGCGAATAAGCCAGAAATAGAAATTTATGAAGTTCTCTATAAGAAATATTTTCCCGATAAAAATTTAGAAGAAAATATTGAGCTGTATAGCCAAATTCTAACTTTCCTTGGTGAAGACTATCCAGACAAAAAGGTTATCTCTGATTTAAATTTGAATCTTGGAAACAATTACTTTTTATTGAATAATTATCCGAAGTCAAATGAAAGTTATGAAGTTGTTTCGGTCGCTTCCAATTCTTTGTTACCTAAAAATCAATTTGAGTCTTACAAACAAGAAGCAGTTTATAGATTTAATTTTGCAAGATCATTGATTTATCAG
>JALOTI010000377.1 GCA_025457985.1 Leptospira sp. | reverse complement strand
GTCCTAAAACTACTATAAAAAATCCGAGAAGGATATAAGGACGGTTCACAATCATTCGAAACAGATTCATAGTTTAGTTACTATTTAGAATATCGGTTCTCTACCCCCTGAGAATCAACTCAGTAGCTATTGATTTCTTTTCTCATTATGTCTCAAATTTTTTTTTGGTTTTCAGACTTTTAAAAAAAAGTGGGGTAGAAACTAATGTAAGAAATAGGAGATAACTTTTTTGAACTGGAGCTTTCTAAAAACAGATATAGATGCAGGTGACTTTTTAATCGATTGCAGAGCCCAATCCGCATACGAAGAGGAAACCTTAGAAGGTGCTTACTACTACCCATTTATTAAAAAGGCTTTCGGATCAGATCCAGAGTCTCAAAAAAAATTATACGGACCTCTTCTTGCTGTAGTTCAGGAATTCCAAAAATTAAAAAAGAATCGTATCATCGTTTTTGATGAAGGTATGGGAATGTTTGCTACTCGTGCTGTGTATCTCCTACGTTCTATGGGAATTAAGGAATGTTATGTTTTCGGCCAAAAATGGCCAATCGAAGGCAAAAAAGAAAAAGGCAAACTGAAGTTTGAACCCGCAATTGCAGACAAAACAAAACCTATAGAAGGTGTTGTTGATAAGGCTTATATGGAGCGAAATCTCACAAAACTTCAGATATTTGACGCTCGCACGATGGATGAGTATGAAGGTAGGCTTCCCCGTCTAACTGCTCCAGAAGATGGAACCCTTTGTGGACGTTTGCCAGGAGCGTTTCTTTGGGATTGGCGAAACCTTTATGATGGAGAGGCAAATCTCATCGACAAAACCGTGTTCAAGAAGCGTTTAAATGGATTTCCTTTTATGCCTGAAAGACCTACCGTTATCTATGACTACAACGGAGCACGTTCTTGCCTACTCGCTCTAATGCTAAAGGAGGCGGGTTATATTGATATATCTACCTACCAGGGATCTTGGTTCGAATGGAGAAAGTCGAGTCTTCCCAAACAGGCAGTGTCTATATTTGGCCAAAAACAAACAGCACAAGCGGCCCCACGCGTTGGCGGAGTCGACAGAAAGAAAGTTTAAAAAAAGATTTACGAATCCCTTCCAGACAAGTCCACTTGGGTTTGCCTGGGAGGGCCTATGCAGTACCGATTCTTTCACCTACTTTTTTTTGTATTCTTAATCTCGCTCACACACTGTTCCATTGGGCAAATTTCTACCGCAAACCCTCTTCCTGAGGAATCGTTTGCCCTTTCTAAACAAATCAAATTTATTCAAACTTCTGGTAGCCTCAAAATCCAAAATGATTCTTTGGGAGTCGAATTCATCTCACTTTCCCTGAACCGACCCTTCTTACAAGTTGCCTCGAAGGATACAGTTTCGAAATACAGAATGGCTTCTTTCCGATTCAAAGAAAGTACAGCATTCTTTTGTGACGACCAAACAATAGACGGTATTGAAAAATCGACCGGAAAGATAACAATTGTTGGACGATTGGTAGGAAAAGATTGTGCATCTGAATATAAAGTCACATTTCAAGTTGTAAACGAGACAGAGCTTAAATTTCAAATTACAACTACCAATCCAACACTGAATCGTTTGTATTTTACTTACAATTCGCTCCCTAACGAAAGATTCTATGGTTTTGGCGAACAATTTACATACGATGAATTCAAAGGAAAAACTCCATTTCTATTTACTGAAGAACAAGGAATTGGTAGGGGTGACCAACCCATAACAACAGGCGCAAATCTACTCGCAGGTGCGGGAGGAAATGCCTATACCACATATGCCCCTATTCCACACTATATAAGTTCAGAAAAGAAATCAGTATTCTTTGAGAACAGTGGTTATGCGAAATTTGATCTTACAAATCAGGCATCGGTAACAGCTGAGTTCTGGGACTACCAAGAAGAAAAAAATAAAGATGTGTCTGGAACCATTTGGGTCGGTACCTCTCCAAAAGCGCTTGTCGAAGTATATACAAAAAAAACAGGAAGGTTTCCAACTCTTCCTGATTGGGCCTATGGAACCTGGCTAGGAGTCCAAGGCGGATCAGCAAAAGTTACCTCTATCGTTAAACAAGCGAAAGATGCAGGTAATCCCGTCACAGCGCTTTGGATCCAGGATTGGTGCGGTCGTCGTGTTACAAATTTTGGAGACCAATTGAAATGGAGGTGGTATGCAGACGAAGATCTCTACCCCAATTTCAAAGAATTTGTTAAATCTATGAATGCAGAGAATGTTCAGGTTCTCGGCTACATCAATTCTTTCTTAGCAGATACAGATCCAAAAAAACCTGGTGGTGACGATTTTAAAAACCCGTTGCTTGCAGAAGCAAAAAGCAAAGGATATCTAGTTAAAAACCAAGCGGGCGAAGATTACTTAATCCAAACAGTAGGTTTTCCAGCCTATTTAATCGATCTTACCAATCCAGCCGCTGTAAAATGGACAAAGGATCTCATCAAGAAGAACATGATTGATATGGGTCTCTCTGGTTGGATGGCAGATTTTGGTGAATGGCTCCCTTATGATGCTAAACTCTTTAGCGGAATCGATGCTAAAATATACCACAATATCTATCCTGTAGACTGGGCAAAGGTAAACAGAGAGGCAATCAAAGAAGCAGGTAAAGAAGGAAAGATAGTCTTTTTTACGAGGGCAGGATATAGTTACTCCAATGCTTACTCCACCTTATTTTGGGAAGGTGATCAAATGGTGAGTTTCGGCACGAATGATGGTCTACCTTCTGCGATCATAGGACTAACAACATCAGGTATCAGTGGATATTCGCTAAACCACAGTGATGTGGGAGGATATACAACAATTTCCAACCCCCTAAAAAACTACCATCGAACCAAGGAACTTCTTTTGAGATGGGCAGAGGCTTCGGCTTTTTCTTCCGTTTTCCGAACTCATGAAGGGAACCGTCCTCTCAAAAACTGGCAAGTTTATCAATACACAAAACCAGACGGAGTCAGTTCACTATCTGATGCGGAAACGGTTCAACAGTTCGCAAAGATAGGTAGGATTCACTTTGCTCTCAAGTCGTATCTCCAAGATTTGGTGAAAGAAGCATCTGAAACAGGAATACCAGTCGTACGTCACAATTATTTGGTTGAGCCAGAAGATGAACAACTTCGCGAATATCCTTATCAGTACTTTCTTGGCGATGATTTACTTGTTGCTCCTGTTATAGAATCTGGTGAATCCGAAAAATCGGTTTACCTTCCACAAGGAAAATGGGAGCATCTTTTAACTGG
>JALOTI010000376.1 GCA_025457985.1 Leptospira sp. | reverse complement strand
GAGGAACGATTCCCACTCGCGAGGAATGGGATCGTATCAATGCATCAAAAGATCCAATCGACTTCGAAGAAGTTGCGGTTCAATTTTTAAAATCTCCTGAATTTGCAGAATATTACGGGATTAAATTTGGTTCTATGTTTCGTGATAAGTCCAAAGGGAAAAAAATTCCGATGGGTGCCTTTCAAACCTATCTTCAAGAATCTATTCATTTGAACAAACCTTATGATGTTTTGGTTCGTGAAATGCTTTCTTCTACGGGTGATGTCGCTAAAAATCCTGCAACTCTTTTCTATATCCGAGATGGTGCCGATCCTTTGCAAGTAGCTGAATATGTAGGAAGACTTTTTGATGCAAAACGAGTTGCATGCGCAAGATGTCATGATCATCCATTTATCGAAGGTTATACGAAAAGAGACTATTATGGCCTCGCAGCTTTTTTTAGCCAACAATACTATCGAGATGGAAGTTGGGAACCAAATCGACTTTCAACTGCGGTTCCTTATGTTCCACGTGAATTAGAAACCCACCTTCCTATGGAGGATCAAAAACTGGTTCAAGAAAAGAGTAGTGAATGGCATAGAGATAATTGGAATAAATGGACGGATGCACAAAGAAAAGAATACCAAACCAAACATGAGCTAAAGTATGCTACCTTATACTTTGAACCTAAGTTGGGGTTACGATTTCCACACACAGATACTTCGCCTGGCGGAGATTTAGTACGTCCCAAGTTCTTAGATGGAAATTTTGTTACGTTTAAACCGAATGAAGATCGTCGAGTCGTCTTTGCAAAATTACTCACCGATCCAAAGAATGTACGATTTAGAAAGGTTTTTATCAATAGAATATGGACTGACCTTATGGGTTGGAGCTTTTTTACTCCACTGGATGATTGGAATGATGAAACCGAATTAAAAGCTCCAGAGATTTTAGACCACTTAGACCAATACTTCCTTGCCAATAAGTTTAAAGTCAAAGAGCTGATTTTATACATCGTTTCATCCAATGCCTATCGGCGATCCGGAATTTCAAATCCCAAAGAACAAGATTCCATTTCTCACTTTCCTCCCCGTCGTTTAGATCCGGATCAATTGTTGAATTCTTTTATCAGAAGTTCCGAAAATCAAAAGATTTCGAGTATACGTGAAAGAAGTTTGGGATGGTTGTTGAATACATTCAAAAAACCTTATGATCTTACCGGTGTTGGAAAATTAAGAACAGTTAAAGAAGAACAAAAGGATTTTGCTAATGCTGTGGAAGTGGAAAGACCCGCCCCTTATCATAGCTTTTTATCCGTATTTGGTGCGGGTCAGAGAATGGATATCAGCGATGACTCGGACGATCTGACTATCGAACAAATGTTAACATTGATGAATGGACGAGTCACAGGGAAACTTGTTTGGGACTTTGCGGGAAATGAATCAGCTATAAAAACAAGGTTTGAGGCAAACAAATCCATGTTAAGTGCCATTGAGACAATGTATCTTGAATATTTAGGCCGAATTCCCTCAAAAAGGGAAATCGAAAAGATCAATCAAATGATGACAAAACCTAACACAACTTATGACAGAGAGTTGCTTCAAGATATCTATTGGGCGATTTTGAATAGCCAAGAGTTTTTACATATACATTGAGGATCGCCATTATGAACCGAAAAGAATTTTTAAAAAATACATTATTTGCATTTGGATTTGGAAATCTTTTTTCCACGTTTCCCATGTTTCAAAGCAAACTACTTGCCGCAGAAGATGAAGAGTTCCGTTTACCGTCGAAGGTTAAGTCGATCATTTTTATAGAGATGTCAGGTGGTATGAGCCATGTCGATACACTGGATCCCAAGCCTAATGGAGTCTTTTCGACCGTTCCAACCAAGATCAAAGGTGTAAACTTTGGGGAACCATTTACGCAAACGGCCAAACATATACATAATTTAAGTCTTATTCGTTCTACGTGGAGTGAAGAAGGGGACCATGGATTTGGTCAGTTTCTATTGGGTACTGGGTATCGTATGACAGAAGCTATGGGGTTTCCTGATATTCCACATATGGGATCCGTAATCGCTTATGCAAAAAAAGGAAACGAGAAAGGATCCTATTTTCCAAGTTATGTGACCATCGGAGGTCGTGGGGGAAAGTCTGGACAATCTGGATTTTTAGGAATCCCATATGCTGGTTATCATGTAGGAAATTTGGATGAGCCAATCCAACACTTAAACCCATCTCATGGTCGTTACAAAGAAGAAAGATTGGTTAGAAGAAAAGACCTGCTAAGTCTTATGAATGCCGAATTTTCAGAAAAGTTCTCAAGTGTTGAGGGCAAACAATGGCAGTCCATGCTTGTCGCGGCAGAGGAATTTCGTTCTTCCAAAGATATCGATGCATTTCGCATCAGTCTCGAAGATGAAAAAACAAGACAAAGGTATGGCACAACTTGGCAAGGAAAGGCGATGTTACTCGCCAAGAGATTGGCAATCAAAGAAATTCCTTTCATTCATATCAATATTGGTGGTTGGGATACGCATGACAATAATAAGGCGCAGATTACAAAGATTATGAAAGATACGGACCAAGGTATTGCCGCTTTGATAGAAGACTTATCCGGCCTTGGACTTTTGAAACAAACTATATTTGTATTATCTAGTGAATTTGGAAGAACTCCTGTTGTGGGTGGTCGTGATGGACGAGACCATTATCCTAAGGTCTGGACAAGTATAGTCGGTGGTGGTCCTTTCTCGAAAGGAACTGTCTTTGGAGAAACCGATGAATTTGGAAATCAAATACTAGATCCAAACACAGGTGTTCATGTTCGGGACTTAGTTGCCACCCTCTACCAAGCATCTGGTGTAGATCCAACAGCAAGTCTTATGAATTCTTTTGGGAGGCCTTTTCGTTTGACTACACGCAAGGCAAAAGTTCGAGAAAATTTGATTTAGTTCTTTGATGCCTGTTCATAACAAAGTAAACCATTACTAATCACTGTGTTGAGAGAAGTAGACCTTTCTCCTGGTGCGAAGTATGCTTCTGTAAATATTCGTTCTGTTGCTATATTTTCACAATAGAGCCTTGCCGCTTCTGGTTCGTCGTTCGGTCTTACAAAAACGGCTGTTCTCACTTCCTCAAGAGCATCATTTGGCCTAAATCGACAAACACCGACTAGGTTTTGAACAGAACACCTAACATTAGATTTTGTATAACCGAGAGGGCAATTAACTTCCCGAGCAGATGGGGCGTAGTATTCGATACAGGAAGGACTGAAATTT
>JALOTI010000375.1 GCA_025457985.1 Leptospira sp. | reverse complement strand
TCCCATTGCCGTCCATAATGACTGCAATGTGGGCCGGTATGGTTTTCAAGTTCATAGAAAATTAAAGAGTGGTGATCTCTTTTTCTTTTTCCTTTTCCAAATCTCCAATCTTAGCAATGTAGGAATCGGTTACTTTTTGGATGCGGTCCTGGTGTCCTTTCAATTCATCCTGAGACATTTCAGCTTGGTGTTTTTTAAGGTCATCATTGGCATCACGGCGGATATTACGAATGGCAACTTTTTTTTCTTCGGCCTTTTGTTTTACAACCTTTGCCAATTCTTTTCGCCTCTCACCTGTTAGCTCCGGAATATTGATTCGAATGCTGGAACCGTCATTATTGGGTGTGAGTCCAAGAGAGGCAGAAAAAATCGCCTTCTCAATATCCTTTAACATTCCTTTTTCGAAAGGAGTGATAAGAATCATACGTGGTTCGGGGCAGGCAATTTTCCCCAATTGGTTAAGAGGTGTCATTGTTCCATAGTAATCTACACGGACATCTTCCACCATCATTGGATTGGCTTTCCCAGTTCGGATCGTAGAAAAATCTTTCTTCAAAGCCTCTACCGTTTTGTCCATCTTGGATTGCATTTGTTTTATAATTTCATCTACCATCTAAAACCACTTCCTCAGAATTCGAAATTAGAGTGCCGATAGGATCACCCGTGATTAGATTCTTAAGATTGCCTTGTTTAAAAATATCAAAAACAATAATCGGCATATTATTATCCATACAAAGACTAAGTGCCGTTGAATCCATCACCTTCAATCGGTGTTTGATGGACTCCATAAAGGAAACTTGGAGGTACCGTTTTGCCTGGGGATCTTTTTTGGGATCAGCCGTGTAAACGCCATCAACCTTGGTTGCTTTGAGAATTACTTCACAACCCACTTCCACAGCACGAAGGCTTGCCGTTGTATCTGTTGTAAAATATGGATTTCCCGTTCCACCAGCAAAGATGATCACACGGTTCTTTTCTAAGTGTCTAACTGCGCGACGTCGGATGTACGGTTCGGCCACAGATTTCATCTCGATTGCCGATAACACACGGGTAAACATACCTTGCTTTTCGCAAGCGTCTTGTAAGGCGAGGGCATTCATAATAGTGCCAAGCATCCCCATATAGTCTGCGGTGGCCCTTTCCATTCCCGATTTAGCAAGTGTTTCGCCGCGGATCATGTTTCCACCACCCACAACAACCGCAACTTGCAAACCTAAGTCATGAACTTCTTTAATTTGACCCGCAAGAGAGAACGTTTTGTTCGTATCAATGCCAAGCTCACCCTCTCCAGCAAGCGCCTCGCCGGAGAGTTTGATCAGAATCCTTTTGAAACGAGGATTACTGCCCACCTACTTGGAACCTCGAGAACCTACCAACTGTAATGTTTTCACCAAACTTGGCGATCGCTTCTTGGAGTAAGTCGTGGATGGTTTTTGAATTGTCACGAATGGATTTTTGGTGAACCAAACAAATCTCTTCGTAATATTTTTTCATTTTCCCTGGGAGAATCTTTTCGATCTGTTCTGCCTTTTTTCCTTCTTTCTCAAGAAGAGCTTTTTGAACAGACATCTCGGAATCTATCTCCGCCTGCGGAATCGACTCTTCATTGATATAAAGAGGATTCATAGCAGTAATCTGAAGTGCAATTTCTTTACCTAAAGCTTCGAATGCTTCGTTGTTTGCAACAAAGTCAGTTTCACAGTTTAACTCAAGTAATACGCCAGTTTTTCCATTCCCATGGATATAAGCGATTACCTTTCCTTCCCCTGTTTCTCTTCCTGCTCTTTTAGCGGCCTTTGCTAAACCTTTTTCGCGTAAGTATGTAACTGCTTTTTCAATATCGCCCCCGTTTTCTTCGAGAGCCTTTTTGCAGTCCATCATCCCCGCACCAGTTCGTTCGCGGAGGTCTTTGATTTGTTCTGAACTAACAGCCATTCTAATTATTTTCCTTCTGAATTTGAATCTTCTGCCTTAACTTCCACTTCAGCTTTTTTCACAGCTTCTGGATCGACAGGAATGTCTTTTGCAACGGGAGGAAGTTCATCGTCCATGATGAATTTTCCGGACTCATCGTACTCACCTTGGTATTCCAACGCAAGTTGTTCTGCGTCCATATCCTCAGCAAAATTCGTTTGGATCACTTCACCACCAGTTCCTTCTAGAACTGCATTTGCCATTGTGTCCAAAAATAAGGAGATTGCTCGAATAGCATCGTCGTTACCTGGGATTGGGTAGTCAATTGGCTCAGGGTCGCAGTTTGTATCAATAACAGCAAACACCTTAAGACCCAATTTTTTAGCTTCGCTAACAGCAATTTCTTCTTTTTTAGGATCGATTACAAAAAGAATTTCAGGAATGACAGCCATATCCTTAATCCCACCCAATGTTTGGCGGAGTTTTTCTAATTCTCTTTTGAGAGAAAGAGCTTCTTTTTTAGTTCGAGCTTCCAACTCAAATGAGTTAGACTCTTCCATACTTTCTAGTTTTTTCAAACGAGCGATGGATTTTTTTACAGTATTCCAGTTGGTGAGTAGTCCACCGAGCCAACGGTTTGACACATAATACATGTTACATGCTTGCGCTGCTCTTTCAATCGCACCACGAGCTTGTTTTTTTGTTCCTACAAAAAGAACCTTTTTGCCTTGGCCAGTCAATTTACGAAGGGCATCGTATGCCTCTTTTGTTTTTTGAACTGTTTTTTGAAGGTCAATGATATGGATTCCGTTTCGAGCCGTATAAACATAAGGACTCATTTTTGGATTCCAACGACGTGTTTGGTGGCCGAAGTGTACGCCTGCCTCTAGCAGACTCTTCATGGAAATTACAGACATAGTTACCCCTTTTTTAGTGCGAGATATCCAGATGCTACAAGACCAATAAGACTTGCAGGGGTTAGCTGGAACTCGACCTTAATTATATAAAGCTCAAACGAGACTGGTGATTCGAACAAAAACCTTGAGAGATATGAGGTTCCAAGAACGCGGTCTAGGACTACGCCTGCCACAGCTCCCGCCATAAGTCCCAAAAACAGCACGAGAAGTAGGTTCCCGATTTGGGATTTGTTCATAAAACAAGCACCTTGCTTTAGCTTCCTCAAATGCCTTGGTATGCGGGACCGGGCTATTCGCTCCAATCTCCGCTCCCGCTCCGATTTCCACTTCTATCCCTGGCGCGGGGTTGGGTTGGGGAAATTGGCAAAATTTTTGCCTGATTTTGCCCCTAAAGTAGGTTCTTAACCTGTTTTATAAATTCCAGCGCGAGGACACCTAATGCGCCTATAGTTGCTCCCACGATCGGGACACCCAAAATCCGTATGGAAAAGTTGGTCGTATCCAATCTCTTGTCCAATGAGTCAAATCGTGCATTCACTTCCCTACGAAAGGCATCCGCTTTTTCATCAACGACACTGAATCTAGAATTCAACTCCAGTCGCATCAGATCAAACTTATCATCCACATTTTGGAACTTTATATTCATATCCGATCGTAAGTTATCGAATTTTTCATCCACTGCTTGGAATCTTGTATTCATCTCTGTTCGTAGTGTATCGAATTTTTCATCTACAGCGAGGAATCTAGAATTTATCTCGGATCGTAAGTTATTAAACTTTTCATCCACCGCTTGGAATTTTGTATTCATCTCCGTTCGTAAGTTATCAAACTTTTCATCCACTGCTTGGAATCTTGTATTCATCTCCGTTCGTAAGTTATCGAATTTTTCGTCCACGGTATGGAACCTTGTATTCATCTCCGTTCGTAAGTTATCGAATTTTTCGTCCACGGCATGGAACCTTACATTCATATCTTCCCGGAATAAATCCATTCGCTCTTGTAATGGAATGAGTTTAGATTCTTGGAACTGGCTCATCATAAGATCCCGTTTTTCATCTATAGTATCTACAATCCAATCTTGTATTTCAATCGATATTTTCGTATCGATTTCTGCTTTTTCTAAAATTTGATACAATTTAATAGTTTTCGGCATTTGGTTTTTTCTCTTCCATAAACAGATAGAAAATTTTTTCCGAATTGGTACCTGGATTTTTACGTTTTTTACATCTAAGGAAATCGTATGAAAAATATAGTGATAAGTCTCCTCCCTTGGTCTAGACAGGAATGGTCCGAATGGTTTGTGGATCTCTCCCCGCTTATAGGTATTTTCTTTTTTTCTAACGACTTAAAAACGATTGTAGTCCCCTTCTACCTGGAAATGTATTTTCTTTTAGGCTTCGGCCTTATTCGTCTTGCGACCACTGCATCCTATGCCGCTTGGGACCTCGGAAAAGATATGGGTTTGGCAGATTTGGATGTTCCGGATCCATGGATTGGTAAAATATTCTATGTATTCTTTATGGGATTTTTCGGAACACTTTTAATCGCTGTATCTATTTGTTTGATTCTCTTACTCATTGGATTCAATTTTTTCTTTTATATGTTAATCGAGTTGTTCCTTTCCGTTGCCTTTACTGGAAACATAAATCAAAATTTTAATTTTTTCGAATTGTACAAATCACTGAACCAAGGTGAAATTT
>JALOTI010000017.1 GCA_025457985.1 Leptospira sp. | reverse complement strand
AGAGATTTCTGAAATTCACCTTCTGTTGCTGAATGGGTTACGACAATTACAGTCACTGGTTCGACCTGGGATTCCTTCTGCTGAACTGAAGCGATCGAGATATTATGTTTCCCTAAAATTTTTGAAATTTCTGCTAAAACCCCAGGTTTATCAACAGTCGTAAATCGAAGGTAGTATCTAAGAGAGTTTTGCTCACTAGGGAACTGTTTTGACTCCAGGAATAGATTGTTTTCTGTTTGGATTGATGGATTGCCTATTCGACCAGCGTAGTAGATGATATCAGATAATACGGCACTCGCCGTCGGCAGACCACCAGCTCCTTTTCCCGTAACCATACCAGAATCTGCTTCTTTTGTTTTATAGAAAACCGCATTTGATTCATTCATCACATTTGCCAATGGATGTTCGAGCGGAATAAGAGTCGGGTGTACCTTGGTAAGAATTCCCGATTCAGTTTTTTTCGAGATTCCGAGTAGCTTTAATCGGTAACCCATGGATCGAGCAGAACGGATATCGACGGATTGCAATCTAGAAATCCCTTCTACCTGAACGTTCCGGAATGGGATAAATTCTCTAAATGCAAGACTCGCCAGAAGCGAGATTTTATGAGCGGCATCTATGCCTTCCACATCAAAAGTTGGATCCGCCTCAGCAAATCCTAATTCCTGAGCTTTAGCTAGTGCTGTGGCATAGTCCCAGTTCTCTTGCTCCATTTTCGTCAAAATGAAATTAGTTGTTCCATTGAGAATCCCTGATACGACTTCAAACTCACAAGATGCTAGTCCATCTCGTAAAATTCGAATGATCGGGATCGATCCTGCAACAGCGGCTTCATAGCCTATCTCGGCTCCGGAATTTTTTGCCGTGGAAAATAAGTCTCTGCCTTTTTCCGAAAGGAGAGCTTTGTTAGCTGTGACAACTGTTTTGCCAGAGTGAAGGGCAGTAGACACGGCTTCATAAGCTAACGTTGTTCCACCCATCAGTTCCACAATCATGTCAATATCCGAACGTTTTGTAACAGAAAGAACATCATTGGTTACCGGGATTGAAACTTTTCCCTTTAATTTTTCGGGGCTTCGGGTCGCAATTTCCGTTAGTTGTAAGTCAATTCCATACCTTTCTCGAATCGAGGTTAGGTTTTTTTCTAAAAGCTGGATCAGGCTTGAGCCCACAACCCCTGCACCGAGTAGACCTATGCGAACTTGTTTCATCTAAGATCAGCTTTTCGTAGGAGAAAGGGAAACACACTTAAAAAAAAATTAAAAAAAAACAAAATTGAGAAGAACTTCTTCAGCTTTTTTGAAATGTATGAGATAACTAATAATAGAATTGTCTCCCAAGTAAGGATAGTCTATATGGCAACGAAAAAATCATCACGAGCAGCAAAGAAGAAATCTGCTCCTAAAAAAGCGGCAAAAAAGCCAGCGAGTGCTTCTAAAGCACAAAATTCAAAGAAAGAACAAACTTTGTTCTTTGCAAATGACGAGTCTGCGCAAGCAAGTCTACAGTCACCGGTTCCTGCTTCAGAATCATCCGAAACTTCTGAAAAAGAAGCGAACAATGGTGTTTACATGTTCCTAGTGCTTGCGGGTGTGCTCGCAATTGCATATTTGGGATATTCCAAATGGCAAAATTCTAAAAAGGAACCTGTAGCGGTCGAAACCAAACAAGCAGTAACTGCACCGAAAGCTGAAGAAAAACCCGCTGTTGAAGAAACAAAAAGCGAAGAAACAGCTACAGCGTCAGCAGGATTTTTAATCGAGAAAATTTCTACGAAGAAGTGGAACGATGCAGCATCCTATTGCAAATCGATTGGTGGAAACCTACCAACCAAACAAGAGTTGGTGGATTTTTCAAAATCGGCACCTGCAAAATTGAAAGAAAACACGGACAAGTATTGGACTAGTATGGAAGATGGGAAGAAAAGTGCATTTGCAACTCGACTTTCCAATGGAAAAACTAGTAGCTTGACAAAAGTTACAGAAACCAAAGTTCTCTGTAAAAATTAATTTGAGTTAGATTGGATAGGGGCAAGTATTTCATTCCGGATTTTCAGTGCTAAGTCAGTGGAAGCAAATGGTTGCCCTTGTTCATTCGTCAGATAAAAACTATCCTTAGCGCGCCCCGTTTTAGCATCCGTTTCAATGGTGGCGCTCAGGATATTTACGTGGTTTTGCATCAAAATCCTAGATACATAGTACAAGAGACCCCTTCCCGCACTTGATTCAAGATAGAGACAGGTTTGGTGTTTGTCTGGTAGATCGCTGAAAATGAATTCAGGATTCTCTCGGAAAAAGGTTCCAATCGCCGGTTCTTGGATCTGAAGCTTTTCTAAAATCTCTTCAAATTTAGTATTTTTAGAGAAAAGGGAATCCATCATCATACCCAATTGGAAAGCAGCCTTGGTCATATCCTGGCCTTCAGCCTGCAAAATGAAAGAATCAATCGTGTATTCGATTCCGTTTTCATGGGCCGTTGAAAGTTCTCCAGATAATATGTCTAATTTTAAGGCATAAATAATAGTCGCTATACGGTGGAAAGTTCCTATTTGTGTTGAATCGGTTTTGAGAGAAATCAAGATGTTATCTTTTTCTCGTTTGTATTGGAACTCAATCAAAGCTATCGTTACTCTTTCGCATTGATTGTACACATCTCAAATAAATTTCAATCAAAAGCTTTTGGGAAAATAAGCCGATGATAAGAAAAGACAGTATGAAAAAAGTCTTAGGATTCATAATTCTGCTTACTTTTGCAACGATTTTACATTCTCAAGAAGAGAGTAATGAGGAATCACCTTTTGCTACGACCTTTAAATCTACCATGTTATGGAAAGGTGATGTTGTTGGTGTTTATAAAAATAGAATGTGGATCAAGGTTAGGATTTACCGGAACCAAAAGATAAGTAAATTATCTCTCAAAGAATTAAAAAGCAAAGTAGACGAAAAAAGAGAATATCCCGTCTTTAAAAAAACTACAGAGATTCTTCAAGGAAAGTTCCTCGTTCGTGAGACTATCTTTGAAGAAAAGAATATCAATAAAAAGAATCAGTTTTTTGAGGTAGTCTTAGTCGGAGACTATTTACCTGATTCTAATTCAAAAATTAAAGAAGTAACGACAGACACATATATAGCAAGTTTTATCCAAGAAGATTTTTATCGTGAGCCAGATGCTTTTTTCAAGGGAAGATACACACCGCCGAGAAAATCGATTTTTCATAATAAAGATAGAAAAGAGATGGTTTTAGTATCTAGGGGTCTCTTTTTGTACGGGCAAGGAACGGATCCTTCTAGTGATAACTTTAACCCATATTTTTTAGATCCTAAAACTTCAACTTTAAAAGAAATTCCGTCATTCTATATAGATAAATATGAAGTTACAAATGCTGAATATTCTTATTTTTTAAAGCAAACAAATACCAGTCCACCTCCCCATTGGATTGGGGGTAAATTTCCAGTTGGCGAGGATGATTTGCCCGTTACTCATTTAACCTTTCGTGAGGTGGAAAAATATGCAGCTTGGGCAGGAAAACGAATCCCAACTGAGTTTGAGTGGGAAAAAGCAGCTCGTGGCCCTGGAGTCATCGAGTATGTTAATAGAGATGAAAGTTTAGGGTATCAAATTATCGCTTCCAAATACCCCCATGGTGATGACTTCGACCCGTTATATTGTATTACAAGAGAATCTAAGGTCGAAAAACCAGTTTCTGTTTATGAGCTTTCTTCTGAGGGGAGTAGTCCTTATGGAGCCATAGGGATGTGTGGTAATGCTCCGGAGTGGACTTCTAGTTATTATGAGCTGTATCCTGGTCATCATATTAAAAATTTTGCTTTTGGAAAAATCTATAAAGTCATCAGAGGTGGAGGTTTTTCAGAATTGGGAAAACATTCTAGCGCAATTGCAAGATCCTACGGTGGAATTCCTAATTTAGCAGAGGATAGACGAGCTGGTTTTCGATTGGTTGTAGATTATCGAGACTAAACAGACTCCTTTTTACCTAATTTTTTGCAGAGTTTACCCAATAGATCTTGTTCCTCTGAGGTTAATGAGCTAAATTCATTTGTGATACGTTTGACATGGTCAGGAAAAATTTGTTCGATCAATTTTTTGCCATTCATAGTTAGATGGACTGTAATATATCTTCTGTCCTCAACACCACGAACTCTTTCTACCAAGTTCCTTTTTTCTAAGTTGTCGATGACGAGTGTAATATTTCCGGTACTTTTAAGAATTTTCCCACCCAGTTCCTTTTGGCAAAGAGGACCTAGATGGTACAATGTTTCTAAAACTCCAAATTGGCTTTCCGAGATTTGATTTTTAGAAAATTCAGCTGTCACTCTGGACGAGAGAGACTCTGATGCCCGCTTGAGTTTAATGAAGGCATCAAGTGCTTGGATTTCTTTTTTGGAACCTTTGAATTTTGTGCCCATTATTTTAATATCAAACTATCGAGACTTGAAGGAATCGTCAAGTCTTTTACACCGCAAATTTTAGTAATACTTGGTTTCGACAGTATATTCGATTGTAACCACTTCATTCGCTTTCACGGGGACATCTACGTAGGTTCTTGTAGCCGACTCCTTTGTGAATTTATAATTGGATTTTGTAATATTCCAATCGCCATATAAACTTGCATAAAAACGAACTTCAATAGCTTCTTTTTTTCGATTTCGTATTTCGGCTGAATAAGATGATCTATCTCCGCGGGAGAGTTTAAAACTTTCTTGCGTCAACTTTTTACCATTCGCTACTACATCAAAAGCTTGCCCAGTGGTGATCTTAACTTCTTCATTTTCTGGCGTGTGGTCAATCGTATCTTCTCCTAAAAGCTGTTGGCGACCCTTAGAATCAGCCTTGAAGACTCGTACCACTCCGCTAGGAAGAGGTCGACCTAAATTGTTCTTTTTGGCATTTTTGAAAATGTACTTTACGCTAGCATTATTGAAATTCTTTTCATTTCCTTCATGCATAGGTAAATTTTCGAACACAAAGTACTTTTTTATTTCGACACCTTCGGACTGAAATAGCTGTACTTGTTTTGTTTGATTATAACCGATATTCGTTGGCTGGTCTAGAGTATAAAGATAGTATTCTGAAAGATTTTCCTGAGAAAATTCAGGAGCCGTATCACTCACTTCATAGTCCTTCATAAGAGACTTTTTGGAGACGCGTAATGCTGGTTGGTATTCATTTCGGTTTGAAATCAGTTGAACTTTTCCTGCAACCAGTTGGAGAGTTGCTTGGTTGTATTCCGTTCCAGATTGGTTCGAAAGTGTAACCCAAGAATTTAATCCACAAATTGATTCATCTTTATCTAAAACTAAAATATAATCTGCAGACCAACCAAGACCTTGTGTTTGATATGACACTTCAATATTTTGCGCTTTATCGATATCGTTTTTTAGTTTCCAAACTAATGTAGGTTTAGCGAATAAATTCTCTGGAATAGTAGGAACTGTTATCCTTCCATCATAACCCAACGAAATTTCATTACCTATTTTATAGACTGGGCTTCCATTGTTAGCAATCAATGTTGCTTTTACGGATGTTTCTTTTTTTTCCGTTTCCCGATAGAGGGTTACTTCTTTGCCAATGTATTTGTCCATTAGGCGAGATGGTGAAATTAGATCGTATTCATAATTCTGTTCAAAGACCGTCAGCTTTTTAGAGTCTTCACCTTTGACACGAACCGTCTGAGGGATGATTTGGGATGGAACATCTTCAAATCGAAGTGTTCGGATTCCTTTAGGTAGATTTAGGTTTCTGGTCTCTCGAACAAGTCCGATTCCACCATTGTAGATAGTGACGCTTAATGTTTTTTGGTCTTCGTTTGTAGAAATGTCAAAATTGGGATTCGAAATGGTTGGATGTGCAATCGATATTAGAATCAAAAGGTTCGAAAGTAAGAATAGTTTAGATTTCATAAAGGATTTCCTCAAGCAAAGCTCAACTCTTCTCTTTTAAAAAACGAATGCAACTAAAAACAGAATTAAAAAAATGCACACATAGAGGATTCAAATGTCAAAATCAGTGAAAATAGGTGTTATTGGTGGTACGGGTTTATATTCCATCGACGGAATGGAAATTTTGGACGAAGTCTACCCTGATACTCCCTGGGGAAAACCTTCTGACAAAATCACAATAGGTCGTTTCAAGGGAAAGGAAATTGCATTTTTACCCCGCCATGGAAAGGGTCATTTTTTAAACCCGAGTGAAGTGCCAGCCAGAGCGAATATTGCCGCCTTGAAAGCATTAGGCGTTGAAGAGATAATTGCATTCAGCTCAGTAGGAAGCCTTCGGGAAGAAATTGCTCCTCGTGATTTTGTGATTCCCTCTCAAATCATTGACAGAACAAAATCTAGACCTGCCACTTTTTTTGAAAATGGTATGGTTGCTCACGCACCTTTTGCAGATCCTTTCTCCTCAGGACTTGGGAAAAAAGTAGAGACTGCAGCAGCATCAATCCAATTAAAAATTCATACAAATAAAACTTTGATCTGTATGGAAGGACCACTTTTTTCGACGAGAGCAGAATCTCATATGTATAGATCTTGGGGCGCAGATATCATCAATATGACTGTACTACCGGAGGCAAAGTTGGCAAGGGAAGCGGAGATCCTATATCAGATGGTTTGTATGTCGACAGACTATGACTGTTGGAAGGAAGATGAAGAACACGTAACCTTGGAAATGGTTTTACAAAATCTAGGACAAAATGCTGAGACTGCTAAACGGTTGTTATCTGCTCTAATCGATCATTTAGGTGTATCCGATGATACTTCGCTGGTTGGATCCACTAAATTTTCTTTAGTTACTTCAGAAGAAAAGCGAAACCAAGAACAAGTCCAAAAATTAAAATACTTGTTCCCGACCTATTTTTAAATCGGTAAAAAATTTTAGATGTTCTGAGAGGCAGATTCTAGAGTAGGAAAGATTTGAAGAAGGCTTTTAAGTTTTGTCAATTCTAGTACATAACGTACTTTTTCGGATGGAGAGACAAGACGTATGAAGCCTTTATTTTTAGAAATTCTTGAGTGTATACCCAAACATACGCCTAAACCTGAACTGTCTATATAACTAACTTGTTCAAAATTTAGGAAAAAATAAAGAATGCCTTTTGAAATAAGGTTTTCCAAATTTTCTTTAATTGCTTGGGAGTTGTAGAGATTGATTTCTCCAGAGAGCTCAAAAAGTATAGAACCAGGTGGAAGTGGAACGTGTTTCTGTTGGATCACTTCCATTTTGAAGTCGCCACTTTCAATAGTGTATTCATCCCAATTCTCGATCATTTATTTACTTCTTTAACCCCGTCCGAAATCTCAAACTTATAGAAGTTTAACGGAAGACCATACTTTTGTTGATAACTTTTTTTGATTTGTGGCTCAATTTGGGAAAAATTTTCCTTTTTGTCCAGGACGAGCAGACACCCACCAAAACCACCGCCAATCATCCGAGCGCCAACTGCTCCAAAAGATTTCAAGGAATCGGCCAGAAAGTCCATTTCTTCACAGGAGACTTCGAAACTTTTAGACAAAGATTTATGGGCCTCAAACAATTTTTCGCCTACTAGATTTAAATCTCCGCTTTCGAGACCTTGAATAACTTGTTTCGTTCGTTCGCGTTCGGAGAGCACATGTTGAGTCCTCTTAGTTTCATTTTCTGTAAGACCATAAGAAACAAGTTCATTTGGATCAAGCTTCACATCGTATAAGTTTTTGTATTGTGGATTGGTTTTTTGAATCTTCTTAAGAGCTGCTTCGCATTCTTCTCGCCTCGTATTGTAAGCACTATCCTTTAGGCTGTGTTTTACATTCGAATTAATCAGATAAAATTCATAATCCACTAGTTCAAAATTATGATAGGTAAATTCCAGAGAACTAGTATTAAGCGAAAGGCAATGGTTTTTCTTTCCATGAGCAATAACAAATTGGTCCATGATTCCACATTTAGTTCCGACAAAATTGTTCTCTGCACTCTGTCCTATCAGAGCGATTTCCTTATTAGAAAGACCAAGAGAAAAGAATTCGTTGATTGAATAGCCAACAACAACCTCTAATGCCGCGGAGGATGAAAGTCCAGCTCCTTGTGGGATGTTTCCATCTATTAGGAGATCAAATCCAGGAATAGATTTTCCATGTTTCTCTATTTCCACCAAAACTCCTAGTATATAGTCAGCCCAGTGTGCATTCGGTATAGGCGCAAAAGGGTGTTTGGCATTTACAGTTTGTGAGAAGGAGACGGAATGGAATCGATACTCTTCCCTTTGGTTAGGTCGAATCCAAGCATCTACCGAAAAATTAATTGCCGCAGGGAGAACAATGCCTCCCAAATAGTCAACGTGTTCTCCAATGATATTGATTCGTGCAGGAGCTTGAAAATGCCTGATAGGTTCCCCATTTCTTCCAAATATCTCTTCAAAAGAATTCAAATTTTCTTTACTTCTATCCAAACTCACATCATTTTCCTTAAGTAGCAATAATCTCAATAAGGACTCTCTTATGTCGAATCTAAAAATATCAGATCGTTTTACGAAACGTTTTGTCAGTGAATCTGATTTTCAAAAGACTTTAGCCGAAGCAGAAACTGCTCGAAAGACTCTTTTGGCCAAGACGGGCAAAGGAAATGATTTTTTAGGATGGATCGATCTTCCAAAAAAGATCACAAACGACGAGTTGCAAAAAATCAGATCAGCTGTAGATACCATTCATTCACATTCACAGTATTTGGTGGTAGTTGGGATTGGGGGAAGTTACTTGGGTGCAAGAGCAGTCATTGAGGCTCTTAGTTCTGACAGTGACTTTTTTGAACCGTCGAAAAAATCAGTTAAAATTCTATACGCAGGTCACCACTTAGATGCGGATTACCATTCCAAACTTTTGGCATTTCTAGAAACTAAAGACTTTTCGGTGAATGTTATTTCCAAATCCGGAACTACAACCGAACCTGCCATTGCTTTCCGATTACTTCTCTCCCTCTTGGAGCGAAAGTACGGAAGAGAAAATGTAAAAAATCGCGTTTTTGCAACAACTGATTCCAAAAAAGGTGCCTTAAAAAAATTAGCGGAGGAATACCAATTCCCAACGTTTACTATTCCAGATGATGTTGGTGGTAGATTTTCTGTTTTAACAGCCGTTGGATTACTTCCAATTGCGGCCGCGGGATTTTCCATCCACAAGTTAGTCGATGGTGCGAAGACAATGGCTGAGGAACTAATTCAGGAATCAAATTCCTCAAATAACCCAGCCTGCGTTTATGCAGCCTATCGAAATTTGTTATACAGAAACGGTAAAAAAATCGAAGTTTTAGTCTCTTATTCACCTGCACTGGGATTTCTGTTAGAATGGTGGAAGCAATTGTATGGTGAAAGTGAAGGTAAAACGGGAAAGGGAATTTTCCCGGCATCCGTACAACTTACAACAGATCTTCATTCGATGGGACAATACCTACAAGATGGTGAACGCATTTTACAGGAAACTGTTCTAAAAATACAATCACCCAAACAAGACATTTATTTAACAGAGAAATCGGATGATGGCGATGGGTTGAATTATCTAGCAGGAAAAAAACTCTCAGAAGTAAATGAAAATGCTATGTTAGGTACTTTAATTGCGCATACGGATGGAAATGTTCCATGCCTTCAAATTGAAATTCCCAATCTAAATGAAGAAAATTTAGGCCAACTTCTCTATTTTTTTGAATTTGCTTGTGGAATCTCAGGTTATATGTTAGGTGTAAATCCTTTTGACCAACCAGGTGTAGAAGATTACAAAAACAATATGTTTGCTCTTCTTGGAAAAAAAGGATACGAGGCAAAAAAAGAGGAAATCCTAAAACAAATCGATAATCAATGAGATTGCAGGAAGTTTAGGATTTTATCCTTATTTGATTTAAACACATCTTGGTTCTGGAGCTTTTCCCAAAGCTCCTTAGTTCCGACATCAATCACCTCTCCTGAAAAAATTTCTCCTGAAATTTCCCCAGTCTTACTGAGTATTTTAAATACATCGGAAAGGTCATAGAATTCATTTCTCTCTAGATGGGATAAAATAGTAACATCAATGATAGCAAGACCTATGTAGTACAAATCTCCATCGCCAAAAATTACCTTGTTATGCGAGTCAATTTTTATTTTTGTATAGTTCATACTATCAGGACATGGGCTCAGATATAGATGAATTTTACTTCCAGATGGCAAATCAGATCTTAACATAAAGTCAGAACTCGGAAGAAGAATAGTATCGGGATTTATGAGCACCAACCTAGTTTCTATTTCCAAATCGGAGAGAGCTGTTCGAATTCCTCCAGCAGTTCCCAAAATTTTATCTTTTTCCTCAGAGATAAAAAGGTTTAGCTTTTTGAATTGTTTTAAATGGTTTCCTATCTTATCCGAATGGTAGTGAGTATTGATCCAGATTTTTGATAGGTTCCAAGAATTGGCCAAGTAAAGACTATAGTCTATTAGGCGAATTCCATTCACCGATAACATTGGCTTACAAGTGCTTTTTGTTAATTCACCCATTCGTTTGCCAAAACCTGCTGCTAAAATAAATCCATTCATTACTTACTTAAACTCTTCATGTGATTCTAATTCGTTTCGCAAAGATCTTACAAAAATAAATAAAGAGTCAGAAAACAAACCTAATTGTATAATTTCTTCAAGTTGATTAAGGCAAGAAAGTATAGAGGGTTTGAACTTCACTTTTTGATGGTCTACAACCATTCGGAAGTATGTACCTAGCGCTTTAAAAGATCTTTGTAATGCTTGAAGATAAAAAGCTTCAGTAAATCTTTTTGATCCATCCTTACTTCTTGATTTGAAATAATTCAGTATCTCTTTTCGAGTTTCACGCGGAAGCGGATAATATGCATCATATAATATCGAAGCTAAGTCATATTGAGGAATACCTAATCGAGCATCTTGAAAATCAATTAAAGAATACTCCTTAGTTGGATGTAGCAAAATGTTTCGGCAGTGAAAATCGCGATGGGTAAAAACTTGAATTGGATATTGATCTAAATATCCAATAGTCTCATCCAAAAATGCATTCATTTCCTGTGTTAGTTCTGTCTCAATGTGAAATTTCGATTGGAACAACTGATACTTCTCTCTTGTGAGATTGACTTCAAAAGATAATTTTTCCGTATCAAAGCGTCGACTTATAACTGGTTCAGGCGGATCGAGATTTTGAAGTGTGAGGAGTAAGTTGACCAACAAAGGTAGTTTAGCTTTGTATTCCAAGAGAGAAAGAGAACCAAAGTCTTTTTCTCCTTCGAAGCTCATAGTAGTGATCCCCAAATCTATGTTGTGCGAATGCACATGGGGAACATGGATATTTGATTTTTCTAAAAATTTTGATAATGAAATGAAATCTAAATTTACGATGTCATCCAAACAAACGACATATTTACCTTTCGCTGAATGAATCAGGAAATACCGACGGGTCGAGGCCTCTTCCTGAAGTGGTTTGATTGAGGAAATCGTGCCAAAATTAGATTCTATATATTGCGTTTGGCTTTCCGTAAATATCGAGTTATTCAATTAGATACGTACCTTGTGAAACGAAAAATGAAATTTTGAACCTACTCCAACTTTGGATTCTATTTCAAGGGCTATCTCAAACGCATCTACAATTTGTTTAACTACAAACATTCCTAGCCCTGTTCCCTTTCCCAGTTCCTTTGTTGTAAAATATGGATCAAAGATTTTTGACTTGGTTTCTTCAGTCATTCCCTCGCCGTCGTCTGTGATCTCCAAGTGAACCTTATCATCCTTTGAATAGGTTTGAATATTGATCGTTCCGATATTTTTGGTAGCGTCTGCGGCATTGATAATTCTTCGCATAATCACGCGAGCAGTAAACAATAGGCTCGCAACAAAGAGAAGCCCGAATCCGGCGGCAACGAAGTGCTCGATAGCCATCCAGGTGAGATATTCGCGGATAGTGAGAGGAATTTCTATCTCAGCAAACTCGCCCACTTTTTGAGCAGACTTATCAGCATCGCCGGACCACTTTTCT
>JALOTI010000374.1 GCA_025457985.1 Leptospira sp. | reverse complement strand
CTATCGGTCGCTGATTTTGGTTCCGTGGACGTAAGTGTTATTTTCGTTATAACAGCCGATAACCGAACCGTACGATATGAACTAGGCAAACCTTATACGGAAGTTAAGAAATTTTCTGATACTTCCATCAGCCCGAACCGAATTCGCTTCCTTACGAACAAGGATGGTTTTATCCTAGATCGGGAAGGTCGAATCTGGAAAACAAGCGACGGAGGAAATAGTTTTTTCCCTCAGTCGATCAGTGACAAACCTTTGAATGACATTACCTTCTTAAATAAATCCATCGGATTTTTAGTTGGAGATAGCGGTGTAATTTATAAGACATCTGATGGTGGATATAGCTGGACCGATATTCGACACAAACGGTATTCCTACGATAGGGTTTGGGTATTTCCAACGGACTCAGATTTTGGTTTCGAAATATTCATTTTAAATACTCTAGGAGATATAATCTATTCAAAAGACGGAGGTGACAACTGGTCGGTTGCTTACAAATCCAAAGGTGGTATGATTTTGGATATGATTCACCTTTCCAAAAAGATATCTTTAGATTCTCCAAAACAAGATACAACCACCGAATCCGAAAACATCATCAATGAAAGTCTAGACAACACTGACGAAAGACTAGTAAGTTACACTTTGAACGAAAACATGATGGGTATTGTGGGAGTTGGTGAATACAATAAGGTTATTCGCGTAGAGAAGGATGATTCTGGAAAAGCGATCTGGAAACGATACCAAGGTGGAAAACGATTTTTCTCCCTGTATTCTTTGCTTCAAATTTTAATCCCTCTGGCCGCCTTATGGTTATTTTTTGTCATGATCTTTACAATCATACCTAATACAAAAGTTCCCTTTAAGGCTGCGTCCATTGGATCTGCAGTAACAGGTGTAATTCTCATCATATTTTTTTGGGGTTTTGTGAATATTTACATAGCCTCATTTACGGAAAAAACGATGATTATTTACAAAGCTCTTGCCGCCATTCCCATATTTTTGCTAACCATTTATTCAATAGCTTCAATCATACTCTACGGAGCGCAAGTAACTGCTACTCTTCAATTTAAAGACAGATATCTTCTACCTAAAAGTCCTTTTGATGATATTGATTCGAATTTATCCTATGAATTTTACTTCACTCTTCAAGTTCTCATGATTTCTTATGAAGTTCAAACAGAAAAGGGAAAGTTTGTTTCTTTAGATTTGATCAGAAAGAAATTTCTTCTCTCTGAAAGAAATTTAAAAGTAATTTTAGAGAAACTGACCGACTCTGGATATATATCCTTAGTAGATGAAAAATTTATAGCACCCGTTAAATTGAAAGAACAAGTTGATATTAAAGAACTTTATGAAAAAACTTCTACCTTCAAACTAGGCGGACCTCTCTACGCTTCTGATTCAGCTTCTTCATTATCAAAAGCTTTAATCCAAGTAGAAAGCAAAATGAAGGAAGAATTACAAAAATTAAAAGTTTCGGATTTTATTTAAATAGTCATAATCCCTATTTAAGATAGGGATTATTTTTTGAAATTGGAGGAAGGGAAGCCGACATTTGCTTGTAGATTTCTTCTGCAAGACCCATAGATTCATTTTTGGAGATATTTTTAGCATATTCGTCGTATAACATATCTTCAAAAATTTCTTCCGCATAACCGCCATCGATCAATTTTTCTTTGTGGACGGTGCTCTTCATTTCTTTTAGCATCATCTTTACAAAAATAGATTCAAATTCCACGGAAGCATCATAAAGCTTTTTTCGGTATGGATCTTTAGAAATTTCATCTTTGATATTATGAGTCAACTTTAACTCAGAACTACTAACTTTTCCGACCAAATTGTTTTCTTTTTCGAGAAGTGATTTAAAATCTCCAGGTATAGATCCTATTTCCTTACCTGAATTCAAAGTTTTCATTCTTTGCAGGATTGCTTCATCTTTTGATTTTGCGATTCGAGAAGAATAGTCTTGAATTAAGTTAATATCCATAAAAAATTACCAACACACCTCGTCACTGAACTACTAGTTCCGCTTTAAGGGCTCCTTGCTTCTTTAATGCTTCCAAAATCGAAATAATATCTTTGGTACTTGCGCCTACCTTGTTTAAGGCATTGACTACATCAGAAACTTGCGTAGTTTCTTTGAGTAGAAAGAGAGACTCTGATTTTGCATCATCCTGAACTGGAAAAAAATATCTAGCCTTGTCTATAGCAGCAATCTGAATGGTCAACCCAGCTTGGGAAATAGCAACTTCTTCAATTGCAATATTGGCTCCCATAACAATCGTTCCAGTTCTTTCATTTATGACAACACGTGCAATTGGTGTGGAGTTCACTGTAATGTTTTCTAATTTTGCTAAAAAATTCAAATTAATCGGATTCTTTGTATTGGTGACTTCTCCATTTTGGTTGCCTGAGTTTGCTTGACCTTTAGAAGAAGGATACGGAACAAGAACCTCGGTAGGAGAAATCACTTCAGGAGTGACTCCCATATCATTTTTAATTGATTCAACAATTGAGTCTAAAGTCGTAAAATCTCTTTCTAAAAGAGTTAGTTTAACCGATGTAAAATTATTATTATATGGAATAGACTTTTCTATTATGGCACCAAAAGGAACTATTGCAGTGTTTTGACCTGATTTTTTATCGTTACCTCTGGATTTTTTTTCTTTTCCTCCAAAGCTTAAGACTCCGGACGCAACAGCAACAGTTTCACCATTCGCAGCCTTTAAGGGAGACTGCAACAGGACGCCTCCTTCCAAGGATCTGGCATCACCGAGAGAAGAAACCGTTACATCAATTCGATCTCCTTCTCTTAAATTAACTGGAACATTCGCAGAAATTAAAACCGATGCAGTATTTTTGGCATCCCTAAGATTCTTTTTTGTATTCACTCCAAGTCCGCTTAGATAGTTTTGCAAAGCCTCTTCCGTTAGTGGGTTTTTGGTATCTCCCGTTCCATTCAGTCCAACAACTAACCCAAAACCGGTAACTTGGTTTTCACGAACCGCATCAATCCGAACTAAATCCTTTAATTTAGTTTCGACGGCCTCTTGTGTTTGGAAAATTAACAAAATAAAAAATACAAAAATAACTTTTATTAGAGATATCGGTTTGTTATGTTTGGATTTCATCATTCACTCTCACCTAATACTCGTTTTATATTTTTTAACAAAATTTCTTGTTTTTCCGATTCCGATAGTTCAGCCCGTTCAGATACAGTTCCGTCTGGATTTGTCTTTTGTTTTAATTCGATTTTAGGAGAACTAATACTCTTTGGCGAAAGAGT
>JALOTI010000016.1 GCA_025457985.1 Leptospira sp. | reverse complement strand
CGATGTTCATCATTCCACTATAACATCTACCTTCAATATAAACAAAACAGGCATAAACTCCAAAACTCGGTAATAAACGACTAGGATGGATTTCCAAATTTGCAGTTGGATATCCGATAGTTCTGCCTCTCTTTAAACCGTGAATTACTTTGCCTCGTAAATGATAATTACGACCTAATAAAGATTTGGCTTCTGCCATATCTCCTCTTTCTAAATATCCGCGAATTAGAGAAGATGATATCTTGGAATTGTTTTGTAAAACCGCTTCTTTTAGCTCAACTTCATAACCATACTTTACTTTGTTTTCATTTAGAAGAGAATAATCACCCCTTCGATTGGAACCAAAAAAATGATTGTATCCGATAACAATGTGTTTTGCATTTAACTTTTGTATTATGATATTTTCTAAAAAGTCCTCTGCACTCATCTTACTCAAGGACTCAGTAAACTCCAAAACAACAAGATAATCGATTGCAAATTGTCGAATGAGTTCCTCCTTTTCTTCTTCAAGGCTTAGATATTTAAAATTTGGTTTTTTTCCTAAAACAACAGCAGGATTCGGATGGTATGTTACGACCACAGAAGGAATGGAAAGTTCCCTTGCAATTTCTACCGTCCTATAGAGAAGTGTTTGGTGTCCTAAATGAATCCCATCAAAATTCCCAAGTGTAAGCGAAGATCCTTTCGCAAACTCAGAAGAAATAGAATCAATAGATCGAATTATTTTCAAGTTTAGATGGGTCCCAGGAACCGATACTTACAATAGGTGTTACCATTGAAACTAAGAACCATCCTTCTTACGGCAATCTTTTTATCATTGGGATACGAACCAATGGTAAGTCAAACCGAGACTGAGTTGGCTTCCAAGTCTGCAATTCCCAAACAAGTTTTTGAAAGGGAAGAAGGCCAACTTCCTGAAGATTTTGCAACCTACCCAGAATTGGAAACTTGGGCGATCTACCAATCGTATTCACTTGATCCCGATTCAGGATGGATACAAGATTCCATCTGTCATATGGTTCCCGAAACAGGCTTCAAGTTCCTCCTCCAGAAAAAAAATGCGGGAAAAGGAACTGTTTATCTCTATCTAGACTTAGTCCAATTTCGACCTCTTCCCAAAACACGGTTCAAACCCAAAAAACTGAATGTATTCGTAAATGGTAGGAAGAAGGCGGTCGTGTATTCAGAAAGATCCAAACCCTTTCCAAACCCTCTGGAAATCGCTTTAGAACCATCTGAGTATCCTGATGGCAAAATAGAAGTAGAACTTATCCCAAGCCAGAATGTACGAGGAAGGTTTTGGGGGATTTGGGATGCCTATGTATTGGAATCACAAGAGTCTATAGAGAACCGCTAACCTGTGGGTTAAGAAAGAAATCTTACGGCGCTGATGGAGCTATGGGAATCTCCCATACGTGTTTATGTAATATTAAGGGGAAATTAGGCGAACTTTTCTCGAAATTCGTC
Source organism: Leptospira sp. (assembly GCA_025457985.1). Lineage (GTDB taxonomy): Bacteria > Spirochaetota > Leptospiria > Leptospirales > Leptospiraceae > Leptospira_A. The sequence continues at coordinate 13,737 of JALOTI010000016.1, read as the reverse complement.
TTCGCTAATGGTTTGAAAGTAACTTGTGAGACCAGCAACTTTAAAAACCTTTTCGATAGCAGGCTTCATATTCGCGATGGAAAACTTTCCCTTCAGTTCCTGGACATAATTCAGTTGTTTGATGAGCATGCCGATGCCTGATGAATCAATGTAGTTCAATTTTTCCAAATTGATTACCACATGCACCCCATCTGCACTGGAAGAGGGAAGGTTGGTCTCCAGGAAATTTTTAAAATCTAGGGAGGTGTAGATGTCCAAACTTCCCGAAATGCTAATTATATGGGCATCTGCCTTCTTTTTTAAATTAATTTCCATATCCGACTTCCCCTACAAAGTCCTGGCTGTAGTTTTTTATTCAACCTTATTTTTGAACAAATTAATGATTTCATTTCAAAAGTCGAAAATATATATAGAGAGATTAATTTTCTGGGAGTCCATATGCGTCTATTCATTCCTATCCTTTTGTCCTTAGTGTTTTCCTTAAGCATTTTTAGTGCGGATGAGAAAAATAAGCCTTTAAGCCAAGCGGATGCATCTAAGTTAAACCCAGATGGAAGTATTGCACTCATTCCATACAATCCAAAGCAACAGCAAAAATTAGATCGCATAGCAAAGGAAGTGGATGAGTATCACGCTAGCATAAATGAAAAATTGAAATTTTTGAACTATGAGAAAAAAATAAAAGATTCTCGTTATGGTCAAGTTTCCTATGCAAGAGAGATTCACCTTCCTCATGAAGAAAGATATATACAACACACCCGATTTGTAATGAAACTAAAAGGTGGCGGTGGTGCTGAAGGCGGTGGATTTACGTTAGATGAACTTTCCTTTTGGTCTAGAAAGTCTCTCACTCAGCCAGGAAAAGAACCTATTACAACGTATCGTGAGTTGAAAAATACGACTGCTGGTGGAGTAAAAGGTCTCGTACTCGTAGTGAGAACGGTGACAGTCGCAGATGACACTACTTTAAACTTCGAATTGGAGAAAATTCAAAGCCCATGGGAGAGAATACGATTAGCGACTGTTTATCGAGATCGACTAAGAGAAGTTACCAGAGCTATTGATCGTTATATTCAATCAAAAGGTGCTGTGGAAGCAAAAGCTGTTGGCGATTCCATATTGGAAATTAGCATCGGCGGGGACTTTCAAGAACCATAAACGAAGGTTGGTGGACAACAACAGATGCATCCACCAATTTTAAATCTTTACGAACTCTTAGAAATTCCTTTTGGTGCAACGTCGGAAGAAGTAAAAAATAGCTTCCGACGGTTGGCCAAATCTCATCACCCTGACTTAAATCCAGAAATTTCACCCGCCAAGTTTCAACAAATTCTCTTTGCATACAAAACTCTGAGTGGTCCCGATCGTAAAAATTATGATGATTCATTTAAGAAAAGTTATGCGATTCAATTCATAAAATCGAAACTCGAGGATATGCCACTGACACTTCCCATTTCTAGAGTCCGTTTTTCAACAGGAATTCTTGACCTAGCAAAGAAGGGTCTTATGAGAAAAGGATTTCGAACAAAAGACAGGAGGAAGATAACGGGTATCCATTATGATCTAATACTCGATCTGAAAGAATCAGAACTTCTACGGCCAGTCGTTGCAGTCGTGCCACTAACAGTTCGAATCGTTTGCCGAGATTGTATCCACTTCAAAAAGAAATACTTAAAAGTGAAACTCTTCGTTCACAAAAATATCCCTTGCCGAGTGAAGTCTTCTCCATAAAAAGTAAAATCATGACGTCTCTTCCTTATGTGATTCAGTTTGAACCCATTTACAAAGAAAAAATTTGGGGCGGGCGAAAACTCGAGTCCGTTTTCGGAAGAAAAATACCGAACGGACCTATCGGAGAATCCTGGGAAGTATCCGTTTATGGAACCGATATCTCTCGGGCAAAAAATGATCTGATCTCAGGTGAATCGTTTACCGAACTGATATCAAAATATCCAAAAGAAATTCTGGGTTCCGCCTTTGAAAAAGATTCCTTCCCTCTATTGATCAAATTGATTGATGCAAAAGAAAAACTCTCTGTACAAGTCCACCCTGATGATCTTTACGCTGAGAAGTATGATCCAGATTCCAGTGGCAAAAAAGAATGTTGGTATGTTCTTGAAGCGGATCCAGGAGCTCAGATTGTTGTAGGCTTTCAAAGAGAAATTAGCAAATCAGAATTTACCGAACTCGTTTCTAAAAATGAATGCGAAGTAGTTTTACGAAATTGGAAGGTTAATCCAGGAGATGTATTTTTGCTCAATCCTGGAACAATTCATGCGATTGGAGCTGGAGTAGTACTACTGGAAGTGCAGCAATCGTCTGATTCCACCTATCGCGTGTATGATTATGGAAGATTGGGAGATGATGGAAAACCTCGTTCACTCCACTTAGAAAAAGCCCTAGCAGTTCTAAATTTTTCCAAATCCACAGGTGACGAATACCAAACTAAAAATTTGGTTCATTACCAACCATTCACAAGATATTTCTACACTTCCAATGATAAATTTCGCTTAGAATCCTGGGAGTTTTCGCAAGCACAATACCTATCCATTCCAGCCATTTCCAAACCTTCCACATTTTGTGTATTTTATGTTACTTCAGGTTCCATTTACTTTGAGCACTCAAAACAATTGATTTCGAAAGGTGAGAGCTTCCTTATCACAGCAGATGGAATGCAGTCTGGAATTGAAGCATACCTGTCTGCAGGAACCAGTATGGCAGTGATGACCGCAGGTGAAGAAAAACTTAGATTCTAATGTAGATTTCCAATGGGAGGAGGTAAAGGAATTCTCTCGGTTTCGTTTATCACTTTGGGGAATTCGTCGTTTTCCCATCTAATTTTCGCTTGGTCAATTTTTTCCTGCGAAGTTGAAACAAAATTCCAATAGAGTATGCGTCTTTCACTTAACGGTTCGCCACCAAGTAACATCAAACGTGATTCCAACTGAGGACTGAATGTTATTTTAGATCCTTTTTCAAAAAGGATCATTGAACCCACGCCGAAGACAGCCCCCTCTACTTCGATACTTCCTCTCGAAACATAGATCGCAGCTTCCACAGATTCTTGTAACTGCCACTCCACTTTTGACGCCTCTTTTTCAACATGTATATCTGCATATAAAAGAGAAGAATGAACTATAGCAGGAGATTTTAGATTTAAAAAATTTCCACCCAACAAGCGTAATGTGATTCCATTTTCCTTATACACTGGAATTTCGGATTCTGATAGGTGTTGAAAAGATGGATCGATATCTTCCTTTTCTTTGGGTAGAGCGATCCAAGTTTGAATTCCCTCTAAAATTTCATATTTTTTATCAAATAACGACCGTTCACTATGTACAATTCCATTTCCTGCTACCATCCAGTTGGTCTCATTGGGTTGGATTTTTTCTTCTACACCTAAACTATCCCTATGCAAAATAATTCCATCATACAAAAAAGTGATCGTCGCAAGTCCTATATGTGGATGAGCCCTGACAACTAGTTCCTGACCTGTTACAATCGGAACCGGTCCAAAATGGTCAAAGAATACAAATGGTCCTACACTTCTTTTTTCCAAAGACGGAAGGACTCGCCTAATATGAAAATTATCGCCCAAATCCTTCGTGTGACCAATTATACTTTTTACCATAATCCTTAGACTTCCCCCTACCCCTTTGCGTTCCTCCCCTCTACCCCTTTGCGTCATCCTCTTACCCCTTTGCGTCATCCTCTTACCCCTTTGCGTTCTTCCTCCTACCCCTTTGCGTTCTTCCTCCTACCCCTTTGCGTTCTTCCCCTTACCCCTTTGCGTCACCCTCTTAGTCACCCCTCTCTCCTCCTCCTCAACTTTACCTACAAATAAACCAATAGCTTCTTTGCCCACAGTCCAGTGCGGTTTGTTCCGGGCATTAAAATACATGATCAACACTTTTTCCGCTTCGGAATACCGTACATCACAGGCATAGATATGACTTGCTTTCCAACCTTTTCCAGTGGGCCCTAATATCGGAAGATCACTGATTCTTTCGAATTTAATTCCATCTAACGAATGTAAGAATAAAATAGCAGAACAGGATTCGTTTCGTTCTGGATTCCAAAAAATGCCATTCTGGAACCCTAAAAATCCCTGCCGCCAGGGGATCATTTTGAGAGATCCTGCCGCCAGATTGCAAAATGGATCCATCTCATTCGGTGATAGAATAGGTCCTGTGAAATAGGAAAATGGACCCAAAGGCGAAGTTGATTCGGCAACTGTGATAAATTTTGGTTCATAAAATCCACAATCCTTAACATACGCTAAATTAGCCGAAAAATACAGGCGATACTTTTGACCAAATTTTACCAAACATGGATTGCTTACAGAGTCGCCGACATCTGCATCCTTATGAAAATCAAATTTAGGTACAATTACGGTCGTAGGTTTTGACCAAGTTTTTAAATCAGATGAAGTCCTAACCTCAATTCGAGATTGCCATTTACGGAATGGAAACCAAGAAATAGGAACATGAAACCATTTAGGCTTTTCATAATACAAATAATAAGTTCCTTCTTCAAAATAAATGAACGGACGTAACGCACTCCAAACCACATAACGAGACTTATCCCAATCGATTCCATCTTCCGAAGTATAATGTTTGATTCCATAGATTGTGTGAAGGAACAAATGCCAAAGCCCGTCAGGGCTTTGCTCAGGGAATAAAAAACTTGGATCAGCTAAAATTGGCGAAAGAAAATTAGGCTTCAGGATTGGATCATCCTGATAAAGTTTCCAAAAAATATTCTGTTTTTTCAAAATGTTAAGACTATCCTTAAAATATTTAAATCATTTGAACCTAGTTTAACCTCTTGGTTTTAGATTCCAACTAAAAGCTAAAAGAAAAATAGCAATCAAGGTAGATGCTAAAATTGCATAGATCGCAACATCCCAAGAGTAGTTGGTCGCTAATACGGCTAGACCTTTTCCTTGAGCAGTTCGCCCAAGTGATCCAAAAAGACCAATAAAACCTGCGGCAGTGCCAACTGCTTTTTTTGAAGTAAAGTCCAATCCTGCAACACCTAACAGCATAACAGGTGGATAGATAAAAAGTCCAATGATCGCAAACAAAACAAAATCAATCCAAATATTACCAGGTGGATTGTACAAAATACCCAAAAATGCAAAGAAGATAGGAATGATACAAAGTAAACTAACCATCCCTCTCCTTCCACCAAATTTGTCAGATACCCATCCCATAAGTAAGGTAGATCCTATTCCACCAAATTCCAATACTAATGTAGAATATCCCCCACTGGTAATATTTGCACCCTTGGTTTCTTTTAAGTAAGTTGGACCCCAATCGATCAAACTGTAACGAATTATGTAGACAAAGAAGTTAATAATAGCAAAAAGCCAAATGTATTTGTTCAACAAAACTTGTTCAATGATCAATTGTTTTGTGGAAAGTTCGGCCTCGTGGTCTTCTTTTTCTTCTGGTGGAAAATCATTTTTATATACTTCAATGGGGGGAAGTCCTACTGACTGAGGGGTATCAACAAGTCGAAAATATAAATATAAACTTCCAATCAGTGCAAGAAGACCCGGCACAAAAAAAGCGTACTGCCATCCAAAATGTGCCGCTGAGTAGGAGGCAATTACACCGACAAGACCTCCTCCAATATTATGTGCTATATTCCAAAATGCAAATGTAGTTCCCCTCTCACTCACCGAATACCAATGTCCCAAAGAACGTCCGCAAGGTGGCCAACCCATACCCTGTACGAGTCCATTCAAAGCCCAGAGGAATAGGTGCACCCAATACGAATTTGCAAATCCAAACGCAAAATTGAGTATCGCAGTTAGAAATAAACCGACTGCCATAAACTTTCTTGGGTCGGATCTATCCGACATTGCTCCCATCAAAAATTTCCCAACTCCGTAGGTAATGGCAGTGATTGCTAGTATATCACCAATGTCTTGTCTCGAATAGGATAACGCCTCACCTATCTCTTTCGAAACAGGTGAAAAATTGTTTCGAACCAAATAATAAGTCGTATAACCCAAAAATGTCGACTCAAGAACTCGAAATCTAAATTTCGGATATAACTCTTCGATTTCTGATTGCGATTTTTGTGGAATTGATTGTGCGGGAGAAAACCACCGCCGGAGGGCTTGGAACATAAACAGGAAAATAAAACTATTTATTTTGGGCAGTCAAGTCCAAAGTTTAGAATCTTGACTTCCTTTTAGGAAATGTAAAAATTGAAAACATAGGAAACAAATGCCGTGACTTTTTTAGAACTCAAACCATTCCTAATAGTCTTCCTGGTTGCCACAACCCTCACTACACTTCGATATTTTTTATTTGCAGGTGTAGCTTACGGTTTGATTTGGAAAAAATGGAAAGAGCGACTCCAACACCGCATTATCCAAGGAAAACTACCTGACTTCCAAAAGATAAAACCAGAAATCTATTACTCACTTTCTACAATGCTCGTATTCGGTCTTGTGGGTGTTCTCATTTTTTTTGGGAAAAAGCATGGTATCTTTCAAATCTATACAGATGTCAGCGAAAGAGGTTGGCCTTATTTTTTCCTTAGTCTTGCTGGGATCATTCTCTTTCATGATATGTATTTTTACTTTACCCATAGATTTATGCATTGGAAACCGATCTTTCCTTATGTCCACCGGGTCCACCACAAGTCTACGAATCCATCTCCTTGGGCAGCGTTTTCCTTCCACCCATTCGAAGCAGTTATTGAAGCGGGAATCGTTCCTCTTTATACTTTTTTATTTCCTACTCATTCATTAGTTATATTCTATTTTTTAATATACATGACTTTTTTAAATGTACTAGGTCATCTGGCTTTCGAATTATTTCCAAAAGGATTTTTAAATAGGTTTTATACAAACTGGCATAATACAACTACACATCACAATATGCATCATAAATGGTTTAACTGTAATTATGGTCTGTACTTCAATTGGTGGGATAAAATTTTTAAAACCAATCATCCGGATTACAAACGAGAGTTTGATCGAATTACAAGTGTTCCGATTTTCAAAAGATAAGTATTTTTTACATGTAATATCCATTTGCATTTTTGTATTTGGTTTTAGCAACTGTACTGCGATCGGAGATTACTGCACTACCCTTGATCCGTACACAATTCATTATGAAGATTCTACCAATCTGATGAGCGTTGAAGATGCGAACCTCCAACTGAAAAATAACAAAGTAGAATTCATTTCAAATCATAAACCGAGTTATGGATATTCAAATTCCAACCATTGGTTCAGTTTCCGTAGTCCGATTATTCCCGAAGATACAACCTATTTTGGTGTGCGAAGATCCTATTTGGTTTTAGATAATCCGCTTTTAGATGAGATTCATGTTTTTTATAAGTTAAAAAACTGGACAATACACTTAAAAGGAGGTGATCAAATTCCATTTACCAAAAGAGATCTTCCTTTAATTACTCAAACATTTCGAATTCCAATTGATGTTTCCTATTCGGATATAGTCGTCCAAATCAAATCGAAAGGAAACTTGCGCATTGGCTTTCATAGATGTTATTCGGAGGGACTCGTTTCTTTTGAATCCTCTCGAAACTTACAGTATGGTCTTTTTTTCGGAAGTTTGTTATTTATATCAATTTACCACCTAATAACATTTATCCTATCAAAAAGGTTAATCTTTTTATTATTTTCACTCTATAGTATTTTTTTAACCGCTTTCTTTTTAACTACCAGTGGTTTTTCACAAAAGTATATCTATCCTGAATTAGAATTCTTCAACAATCATATAGTACAGTATACAAATTTAGTTTCCATAACCTTCGGTTTCCTATTTATTCTCTCTTATTTCCCTTTTTTAACCAAAAAGCCCTATCGATATCTTTTTGTAGTTCCCGTTTTAACTTTTTTGTCTCTACATTTGATTCTCATTCCAATCTTGCCTTATCCGTATCTTTCACAAATTATTCCAATGTTTGGAGTCTTCATTACACTTTCTCTTTCGATCATTCTTTGTTATCAGCCTAAATTGAGATCTTCTGAAAAGTGGATTCGTTTTGGATTATTTATATTATCAATAGCAATTTTGATTTCACTCTTACGGTCTTTTAATATAATTCCAATCAATATATTTACTATTCATATAATAAAAATATCTCAACTAGTTGAAGTATTATTATTTGCGGTTGCCGCCGGAAGTCAGTACAATGAATTAAAAGCTGAGTCCGATCGTTCTAAAATTGAAAAGGAAATCGCGATCAAACTTGCCCAATCCAAAACCGACACGATGAATTATTTAAGTCATGAAGTAAGAAGTCCACTTCATTCGATTATGGCTTACATCGAAATTTTAAGTGATAAGGCTTCCGATCTCAAAACAAAAACAGAGTTAAAGTATTTAACACAATCGGCGAACCATCTGTTAAAAATTGTATCCGATGTTTTAGACCAAAGCAAATTAGAAGCAGGAAAGATTAAAATAGAACGCAATCGATTTAAAATTCATGATTTTATCGATGAGGTTTACGGAGCGATCAAACCTATTGCTAATCAACAAAACTTAAAATTTGATTTACATTTGGATCAAAATCTCCCTAAAGAAATATTTGCTGACTCTATCCATTTACATCAAATTCTAACTAATTTACTTTTTAATGCAGTTAAGTTTACAAAAGAAGGTTCAATTCAGCTTCATGTTAAACGAGAAAGTGAAACCATTCGATTTCTCGTCAAGGATACAGGAGTTGGAATGGGACTTGAGGATCAAAATCTACTCTACAGAGAATTCCAGCAGAATGCTAAGACATTCTATCGGAAATATGGTGGCTCTGGTCTTGGTTTGATGATCTGCAAAGGATTACTCGAACTTATGGGATCGGCACTAAGTTTAAAATCAGAAAAAAACATAGGTACCGAGTTTTCTTTTTCTATCCCTATTGAGTAAATTCAATCTAGGTTTCGGAATTTTAAGAAATAATCCAATGAATTCGGATTTGTTAGTGCATTTTTGTTTTTTACTGTCTCACCAGCTATTGTTTGTTTAACGGCTATTTCTACTTTTTTACCGTTAACGGTATACGGAATCTCGGGTACTTCAAAAATCAAACTAGGAACATGCCTAGGGGAAGTTTCATTTTTAATCTTCAATTTAATCTTTTGAATCAAATTCTCAGTTAAAGATTCTCCCTCTTTTAGGACACAAAAAAGAATTACTCTTACATCATTTTTATATTCTTGTCCAATGATTACAGAGTCGACTATTTCTGTAATATTTTGTAAAACAGAATAGATATCGGCAGTACCAATTCGCACTCCACCTGGATTTAAAGTGGCATCTGAGCGTCCATAAACAACCAAACCTCGATGTTTAGTAACCATAACAAAATCGCCATGACACCAAACATTGGGATAGGTGGAAAAATACGCAGATTTGTATTTTTCACCCGAAGGATCATTCCAAAAGCAAAGTGGCATCGATGGAAACGGGGTTGGACAAACAAGCTCACCTTTTTCTTCCAGAACAGGATTTCCTTCCTCGTTAAAAACTTGTACATCCATCCCAAGACCGAGGCACTGAATCTCTCCTTCAACAACAGGTAAATTTGGGTTCCCTAGCGCAAAACATCCGTTTAAGTCTGTCCCGCCGGAAATGGAAGACAATTGAACGTCATCTTTAATACACTGGTAAACATATCGAAATCCTTCGATAGAGAGTGGAGAACCAGTTGAGAGTACAGCCTTCAAGTTCATTAAATTGTATTTTGACTTTATATCCCGTTTTTCTTCCAAAAGAACAGAGAGGTATTTCGCACTTGTTCCAAATACATCGATCGACTCTTCTTCCGCATACTTCCAAAGTACTTCCCATGAAGGGTGAAATGGATTTCCATCAAATTGATATAAGGTGCCACCTAAAGCAAGAACAGACTGCGACCAATTCCACATCATCCAGCCACAAGTTGTATAATAAAAAAGCTTTTGTCCTTTGGAAAGATTACAATGTAAAGACAGTTCTTTTGTGTGATTGAGTAAAACGCCACCACCCTGGACAATACATTTGGGAAGTCCCGTTGTACCCGATGAAAACATAATATAAACAGGATCCAAAAAACTAACGGGCGTATATTGGATGGAATTAGATTCAGATTGGATTGGAATATGACTATACCGATACGGTTTCGATATTCTACCAAAATCAAATTCGTTTTGCAAGAATTCATAAATAATCGTTTGTTTGAATTCTGAATTTGAGTGATCGGACAAACGGCTACTCACTTCTTCGACGGTTTGTAAAATGGAGATCTCTTTTCCCTTAAATGTATATCCGTCGACGGTCAAAAGTACCTTGGGAAGAATTTGTTCAAATCGGTCTAAAATGCCTCTCACCCCAAAATCTGGGGAAGCACTAGACCAAATGGCTCCAAGCGAAGTTGTTGCGAGCATTCCGATGGTCGAAATAGGAGCATTCGGGACTAGACCACAAATTCGGTCTCCTTTCTTCACACCCAAACTTTTTAGGTGATTTTGAAGACGCAAAACTTCTTTCTTTAACTCTCGATAGGTGAGCTGTATTTTGGAACCACTTTCAGATAAAAAAACGAGTGCAACAGAATCTGGATTTCCGACTTCCAATAGGTTATCTGCAAAATTGTAAGTAGCGTCTGGAAACCATTTCGTTTTTTGAAATTCTTTATGGGTTTCAAATATTTTCGTGGGGGGAGTTAAAAATCGAAATTGGGAGTATTCCGCCCACAACTTCCAAAACAACTCATATTCCTTCGTCGAAAAGCGGTGAAATTCATGATAGGATTGGAATTTGAGATTAGTTTGTGATTCGACATAAGTTTGAAATTCTAACAAGTTGGTTTGGTTTGATTTAGGAGTCCAAAGAACGGCTGGTTTTACCATGGGAACTGAAATTAAAAGAAATGGATTTTAAAGCAAGAACGATTGTGTAAAATTAGTGGTAGAATTTTGAAACATGGGAATCTTTGTGTAAATGTTATTCAACTCGATAGATTATTTTTATTTTTTCGCAGTCTGTTACATAGTCTATTGGTCTTCTCCCAACCAATTCAGAAAATATGTTCTTATCTTATTTTCACTTTTGTTTTATGGTTATTGGAGCCCTTCCTTTCTTATTCACTTCATATTGATGATTTGTTTCTCACGTCTCATCGTTAAATTTATTTTAAAATCAAAAAATAAATTTTATCTTTATTTGGGTGTCGGAATAAATCTTCTAAACTTAATTTTCTTTAAATACGTTCTAACCTATTTGCAACACCTAACAAAAGAGTCATCTATCAGCATTACGTTTATCCAATCGCTATCAGAACTCGCACTTCCATTGGCTATCAGTTTTTACACATTTCAAATGATAGCTTATATCGTGGATGCCTGGAGGGGTAAATTCACAGAATCCCCATTTATCAATTTCCTTTTGTTTATTTTATTTTTCCCTCAACTGATAGCGGGACCAATTATGCGTCACGACGATTTTTTTGACCAAATTGGTAGAGCTAAATTGAATTGGGAATATATCTCAAAAGGAATTCTACATATCCTTTCAGGAATTGTAAAAAAAGTTTTGATCGCAGATCAGATTGCGAAGTCCATCAATCCGTTATTTGCTGATCCAGGCTCCTATGATGGATTGAGTATCCTTCTGTCCGCATTTGCTTTCTCTTTGCAAGTGTATGGAGATTTTTCGGGTTATACTGACCTTGCACGGGGTTCCGCATTTTTGTTAGGTTACGAAATACCGGAAAACTTTCGTTCACCATTCTTGTCTGTTAGTTTTTCAGAGTTTTGGTCAAGATGGCATATCACACTTTCAACTTGGATACGGGATTATTTATATATTCCTCTTGGTGGAAACCGAGTAACAGAGACTAGATTCATGATTAACACCATCACGGTGATGTCTTTAGCTGGACTCTGGCATGGTAATACTTATACGTTCTTTATCTGGGGATTTTTACATGGTGTATTACTAGCGATTGAAAGATTTTCCTTTGGGAAAATTGATCGTAATAAAATTTCGACATCTCAAAAGGTATTTGGATTTATATATGTATTATTGGGCTTTAACTTACTTTCTCCTTTTTTCCGATTGGATAGCCTAGATAAATTATTTACCTATTGGAGCGCAATTACAAATACGAAAGGTCTTTTTATATACAAACCAGATCTTTGGGCTTTACTTCTCGCTTGTTTCCTATTAAATTTTATAGAATTCAAAGATTACTTCCAATCCAAATTGAAAAGGTATGATAAGATACTTGTACCTCTTTTAGCATTTATTGTGTTCTTTGCTCTCGTAAAAATTGAAAATCCTGTAGAGACATTTATTTACTTCCAATTCTGAGGAATTCGCATGAATCGTTATTTTTTTTATCCCATCCTACTCGTTATTAGCATCATCGTTTTTGATAAATTGATCTGTATTCCTGATGTTCGCGAAAGTGGCAGGCGAACTTATAAGGCAGGACAGAATGTCTTTTTAGGACTTCCATATGTATGGGAAGAAGATAAACAAATCCAAAACCAAAATAAAGCAATTGGTATGATAGTCGGTACATCTAGGTCCGATATCTTCCACCAGTGGGAGACCATTCCGATTTCCAAATCTATCTACCCAAAAGAAATTTACTTTGAAACTAGAACCGCAGTTAAAGCATCTGAGTTCATGACTTTTTATATTATGGTAAAGAGTATGGTGGAATCTGGGTTTCGTCCGAATGTTATCTTCCTCGAATTTTCGGAAGAGATGTTAAACGAATACAATAGTTTTTCTTATAAAACCAAATGGCAAGAATTAACCTTCCATGAAAAAGAACTTCTGGACTTCTATCCCATCATCGTTGGAAAAACGAAACGTGATCTAATTGCAAAACTTTTATTTTTATCTTATAATTATCATATCTCGCCAATCCAAACCATCTCAAACTTGATAACAGGCAAACGGGTACAGAATGATGATTATTTTATTCAATTGACGGCCTCATTAAATAAAAAAAGACCCTATTCAAAAGATGACATTGGATTTGAAGATGGCAAAATTACGAATGAGGTTTACAGCGAAAGAATTGAAACTTATACCCAAACTCAAATTGATATTTTACTCAGGAATTTTACCCTCTCTGACACCGAGATCAATTTTTTTGCAAAAACCTTAGAAATTGCTGAAGCATATAACATACCATTAGTTATATGGGAACCACAAATCCATCCATACTTTCAATCAAGACGAAAAGAAATTACATGTGGAAACTTATTTCATACCTATACCAAAAAGTTCGTAAGCCCAGAGTCTAAAAACATCCGAATGATTTCCCTTAACGAGGGGAACATGAATTGCAAAACGTATACGGATAGTAGCCATGTTTCACCTATCTGCGTACCAGAAATTGCAGAAAAACTTATGGAAACTGCATTTCATGAATTTGGACATGCTTCTTTATTTAGACAAGTCGGTTCTAATTATTGGGTAAATGTTACTGCAAACATTATAATGAATCACATGATGCCTGGAGCGGGTTGTACTGGCTATGGTTGTGGTACTGAAACAAATTGGGGTTATACACAAACTAATGAAGCTTGGGCGGAGTTTATTGGGAAAGAACACCATAGAAGACACCACCCAAGCGGTGAAGCTTCGGTTACTTTAGCCAATGGAACAAATGGCTATTTTCCTTACCCACAAGCTCAAGAAGATGTTCCTTGGTTCTTTAATGACTGGTTAAATACAGGTATATTTT
>JALOTI010000373.1 GCA_025457985.1 Leptospira sp. | reverse complement strand
TGATAAACCATTCACCGTCCCATTTGATAACTGGTTTGGTTGTATTCCATGGTACGTCCGCTGTTTGGGTCTCGTATTTGATTTTTGGTGCCAATTTAATCATCCCATAAACAGGTGCTTCCTCAGCCCCAGAAAGTTCGCTCATCACATAACTTACTGGTTTTAGATTCTTTCGATATAAAGCCCTATCTTCTTCGACTCTTGGTTTCCCCAAGACTCGTTCAGCGGAAATAACACCTGACTCCATAGACATGATGTTTTGATTCTGGAATGGATTTTTGGAACCTCTAAATTCCTCCGTAACGGAAAGATTTACTGTTACTTCTTCAGGACTTCCGGCAGTCGCCAAACTCACTACAGGTGATTCAGAGAATAAGTAGGCACCCGTGTATGCTAATCCTTGCGTTTTGATTCCAAAGATTCCCGATTTTTCAAAATCTATAGGATATACAATTTTTGGTCTACCCAACCTGGAAGAAGAATCCAGATCAACGACACTAGGCTCTTCGGAAAAAATTTGATAAATTTCTTTTGTTACCTTTTCCCTGATTTCGGAATTTGGGCCATAGACTTCTGCAACCATCGTTGCCATTACAGGAGGACCTGGTGGAATCTCCAAAACTTTAGAAACCACATTGTACTTTTTCGAAAAGTTATGTATGGTTGGTCTTAAACTTTCAATAATCTCATGACTTGACTCTTTTCTTTCTGTTTTATTCTTAAGAATGATTTGTAAGTCATTCATATATTCGTAATTTCTAAGGAAGGAATGTTTTACCATTCCTGAAAATGAAAAGGGAGCAGCCTCACCTGCATAAATTTGAATTTTTTCGATCTGTGGATGTAAAAGTAAAGTCTGTACTAATTCTTCAGATCGTTTTTGGCTGTCGGAAAGAGAAGTGGTAGTTGGGTAGTCGAGAAGTACTTGGAATTCTTCTTTATTGTCAAAAGGTAACATCTTTACCTTTACCCATTTAAATCCGAAAAACGCCATAGATATAAAGAGTAATGCTATAGTCACACCACCAAACAGAAGTGCATTTTTTTTGTAGGACAACAACCAATTCATAAACTGAATATAAATTTTATCCAACTTTGAAATATTTGAAGAGTGATTTTCATTTACATTTAGATTTCCACTTTCTTTATGCGTTTCCTTTAATATTCGTATAGATGCCCAAGGAGTAATAATAAATGCAACCAGGAGCGAAAGAATCATCGCAAGCGAAGCGCCAACTGGGATTGGTTTCATATAGGGTCCCATCAATCCCCGTACAAAGGCCATAGGTAGGATCGCAGCAATCACTGTAAAAGTCGCAAGGATCGTTGGATTCCCAACTTCGGAAACTGCAATGATGGTTGCTCGAATGATTCCTAAATTTGGATTCTCTTCTAAATGCCTTTCAATATTCTCAACGACCACGATCGCATCATCTACCAAAATCCCTATGGAGAATATCAAAGCAAAAATGGTAACTCGATTCAAAGTATATCCAAGAAAATAGTAAATGGCAAGTGTCAACGCTAAGGTAACAGGAATTGCAATTGCGACCACTATCGCAGATCGAAATCCCATCCAAAGTGCAATTAGAATAGTAACCGAAATCGTAGCAATTAACAGGTGTTCTATAAGTTCGTGCGATTTATCTTCAGCAGTGCTCCCATAATTTCGAATTACCGTTAGTTTGATATCCTCTGGTAGTTTTGTTTGGAAAGTTGATGCTCTTTCTAAAAGGTTATTTGCTAAATCTACGACATTAGTCCCTTTTCGTTTTGCAAAAACTATGGTAACGGCGTCTCTTTTTTCGGAACCTAATGCTTTATCGAACAGGACGGAAGACTTAGTTCTCTCCTCAGGAGCTTCTTCTACAAGGGCTAAATCTTGGATTCTAACTACTCTACCTCCCCTTTGAGCAACAGGCAATCGGCTGACATCTTTAGCATTCTTTAGAACACCTCCAACTTCAACATCAAATAGTTCAGATTTGGACCAATTTTTCCCAGCTGGAATTAAAGCATCATTTTGTTTTAAACTTTCCGCAACTTCAATGAGTGTAACTCCATACCTAATTAAAAAATTAGGATTTACTTTGACTCTTATAGTTTTCTTTAATCCTCCTAACATTTGTACATTGGATAAATCAGGAGTAGAGGACAGTTCTCGAGCGAGTGGCGCAACAAGTGACCGAAGTTCATAATCATTTTTTTGATTTGAGCTAAAACTCAACGCTAAAAAAGGAACGTCATCGATCGAAAAGGATTTAACAGACGGTGTGCCTGCATTATTGGGAAGTTCTGATCGAACTTCCATAAGTTTATGATGAATTTTTAAAAGAGAAGGTTCTATTGGTTCCCCTACTTTAAATCGAACCGTAATATAGCCACCATGCCATTTACTAGTTGAATATACATACTCCACACCTTCTAATCCCCAGACCGATCTCTCTACAACTTCGGTTATTTTTCTTTCGGTTTCTTCCGGAGAAAACCCAGGAGCTGGAATCGATATATCGATCATAGGAACTGAAATCTGTGGTTCTTCCTCTTTGGGAGTAAGATAGACTGAAAAAAGTCCAAGCAACAAACTTACGACTGCAATTACAGGAGTAAGCCTCGAATGTAAAAAAGTTTCAGCAAGTCGTCCTGCAAATCCTTTTCGAATTTCTTCTAATTTATTCATTGGAACTGTCCTTTTTAGTGTAGAGAGAAATTTCTGTTCTAGTTTGGAGATACGATATCTCCGCTTCCATTAAGTATTTGGAAACCTCGAGAGTTCGATTCAGTACTTCCGCAAATTGGATAGCGCTAGCAGCTCCCGATTGAAATAATTTCTGAATATTTGATACTTGCTCTTCCTGGAATCTATAAGTGTCCCTTAGTAAAACCAAGTTTTCTTTTTGTGATCTCTCTTTGTTTTTTAATGTAGTAAGATGAATTTCTTCCGCTTTAGCTTTTTCTTGAATTAACTTAAAAGTCGCTTCAGCATTTAACTTTGATTCTTCGACACTTCCAATTTCTTTTGGAGAATAAAGATTCATCTGAAGATAAACGCCAGCTTGGTAAGCATTTGCAATGTTTCGACTACCTTGATACGCATATGCTTCTGAATACACTCCGATCTTAGGTAGAAATTTTGACATTTCAATATCGGACTTTAACTTTTCAGCTTCGGCATATTTAAATTGTGCGTTTATCACTTGAGAACGCTCATATTCCAATTTTAATGGGAAATATTGTTCTAGATAATCATCCAAATCTGTCTTTTTGAAATTCATCTCCGTATCAGAAAGATTTGAGAGG
>JALOTI010000372.1 GCA_025457985.1 Leptospira sp. | reverse complement strand
CACTCGAAAGAGTAATGTGATCCGAAGACCCGTAGTCTCTTTTTTATTCAGCAAATCTTCGCTTTTTTTCATAGGCTCAATCTAAGTATGAAAATGGGAGAAATTTTAATCTACCCATTTTCTGAAATTGAATTATTGGAATGATGTTTTTTATTCGGTAGAGATTAAAACCCGCATTTTGTATTACCAGAACAGTCGGAATTAAATCGAAAACAAGTATCTGAAATGGAACAAGAATATGGAAAAACGGCACTACACCCAGGCGCTATCCCTATTGTATTACAAGTTCTATTTGTTTTTTCAGCTCCTGTAACAACAAGTAAATTGAGTGTGCCCTTCAGTTTGACTTCCGGATTAGACGAATGAGTGGCATACATAGGATAAGATATAACTCCAGACGTAGTTGCAGTTGGAATTCCCGATATATGTCCGTTAGATGGATTCATAACAAGTCCTTGGGGCAAAACGGAATCGGAGCCAAAACTCAATTGATCCAAATTTTCTTTTTTGGGACCTGATATGAAAATGACTGGATTCGAAGCATTCGTTACGTTTACTTCCAAAGCCATAAAGTTTTTGGCGTAGTTTAGATTTTTTTCAAAATGAATTCTTTTTACATCCTGAAAATTTGTTCCTCGTAGACTCACTGGAATCAAACCACTCCAAATCAATCCACTAGGAATTCTAGCTGTAATTTCAGTTTCAGTAATTGAATCGGGAATTACTTCGAACTTGGAATCGATCAGTATCTTTTGTATCCCCGATTGAATGAACCGTGAGCCAGTAATTGTAATTTTAGAATTTTCAAAAACCAACTCAGGTGATATCGAATCTATCTTTGCCGAACTCGAAAACAATAACGAAAAAATGATTAAATCGTTTTTCTTATCATCTTCTTTATTATTTTCTTTTGGAACACATTGAATACTGCATCCCAACAAAACACATATCAAAAAAACTCGAAACATATACGGAAACTTAAATTGCATCTTTCGCCTCACTTGCAGTGGAGAAAGGTGAAGATTTTTTATTTTGGTTCCATATTGATTCTAGAAATTTTTAAATATTTTGTTTGCTCCTCCATTCATTAATAATGGATTCAAATTAGAAGTTTAGAAGCCGCAACCATCCTCCATCAAACAGCCAAAGAGAGAAGATCTACAACCTGGAGCATTATCACAATGGTATGGGGAGGCGAAATTGCAAGTAGACGTTCTAAAAAAGGGGCGACAAGTCCGATTCAATTTTTCTTCTGCGGTTACAATTAATAAGCTAATTTTACCTTCTACAAAAATCTGAGGCCTATCTTTCAAACGCAGGTTTAAGGTATATTCTCGAGTTGTATTCCCTGTTCCCTCCGTTGGGTTACCAGAGAGTTCTCCTGTTTTAGGATCCAGAGACAATCCCAAAGGTAGCGGTTCCAAAATCCGAAATTCCGTTTCACCTAACTTAAGAAAGGAGTTAAAAAACTCATGAGAGTGGTGGACCTTCAACAATGTTGTCTTTTCGAAAGGAACTCCTATTTCTTTTTTTAAGACATGATAGTTTGTAGGCAACGAATCCAAACATACAAATTCTGATTGATTGTTATTTGGGAATCGTACTTTGGAATCCCAATCGAAAGCATTCGGACAACTAACCACTGTTCCTAGAATCGTATTTTCCGATACATCATCAAAGGAAATAAATTTACTTCCGTCAGGTCCAAAGATAGATTCCACATTTGAATCTTGCAAATTGCGTCCATACAGTTCAAAATGTTGACCAGTTTTCCAAACAAGAGGAGATCCTGAATAGATGTCGAACGTAGTTTCCTGGCTAGAATCAGGCGGAGGATTCTCACTATCCGATCCATCCCGAACTGACTCCGAACCATTCGATGGGAAAGGATTTAAGAGTAAAATCCATTCATTTAAGGAGTTTTGGTTTTTGTGTTTGGAACAATCTAGTAAAAGTCCAAATGCGAGTATAAGGAAAGGGAAAAAATCCCCGGGTTTTTTTTGATTCAATTTCATCTGCAACCTCACCTAAAGTAAGGTTGCAGGTTCTAAACTTGGACCCCTTAGATTCTAAAAAAAGAATCTAATGGAATCTGTCCTTTCGATAGACCTGGACATCCGAGCAGAATAAGATCATGGCATACTTTTCTAAGTATTTATCTGCCATAATTTCAATGATTCGATTTGCTTTCGCTTCGGAAGCCAAAGTCTCGATTCGTATATTCTTTCCCTCCCAAGACGAGTTGTGGTTTTGGTTTAAACCTTCTCCTCTTGCTTCCGTCACGGTAAAACCTTTCACTGCCACAGCATGGAGCTCTTCAATGATTTTCGATTCAATTGCTTCATCCGCTATAATTGTTACTAATTTGGCTTTTTCTAACTTCATACTCAGACTCCGTAAATATTTTTAGCGATTACAAGATACATAGGTATCCCGAGAGAAAGGTGGAATGGGAATGTGATTGCCAGGGACGCAGTCAAATAGTATGCAGGACTTGCTTCTGGTAGTGCAATTCGTACGGCAGAAGGTGCCGCAATGTAAGATGCACTTCCACTCAATGTTCCAAGAATTACAGATCCACCCAAACTTAGTCCAGCCAGTTTTCCAAGAAGAATTCCAATCACAGCATTCATAATCGGAAACAAAATTCCGAAGAGAACCAAAAATGGACCGGCCTTTTTTAAGTCCGAAAGTCTTCTACCTGTCACAAGACCTACCTCTAAAAGGAAGAGAATCAACACTCCTCGGAAAGGAACGTCAAAGAGAGGAGCGAACTGAGTCTCACCTTTTTTTCCGGAAATGATCCCGATAAGCAATCCACCTATGAGAAGTACCGTTCCTTTGCCAGCAAACAATTCATGTAGTATTTTTTTCCAAGAACCATCATCCGATTTTGTTTTTGCTTTTACTAAAAACAATGCAACAAGGATGGCTGGGATTTCCATGATAGCCAAAAGACTTGGCATAAAACCTTCATAGGAAATTTGTAATGTATCCAAAAAAGCTAATGCTTCACTAAAAGTTACTGCGGAAACAGATCCATAATGCGCGGCTATGGCGGCAGAATTGATGGAATCGTATCTTCCAATTTTCGTTAGGATAAAGTATGCAACAACAGGGATCATGATACAGAGATAGATCGCTGCGGAAGCCGGCTTATAAAATGTCTCCAAAGGCGTTTGGCTGAGTTTGACTCCCCCTTTCATTCCAATCGCCAGAAGTAGATAGATTGTGAGTCCCACATACATTCCATCTGGAAATTTTAGATCACTTTTAATCAGTGTTGCAAATATCCCCAAAAAGA
>JALOTI010000371.1 GCA_025457985.1 Leptospira sp. | reverse complement strand
GGAATTACCAAATTCCTACCGATCAAGAAATGTTAGATTGGATCCAAAAAGATGAAGCCAAAATGAAAAAACGATATGTTTCAAGTACAAGACATACCATCCAAGTGGATTTTGATATCTTTATGGATGAAATGAAGAAAGAGATGGCTGCAGGAAAAAAACGTGCCGAAAAACTTGGGAATCAATTGCCAATCCAAGCAAAGGCGGAATCTCTATCCTTAGCTTCTCATGAGAAAGAATCATCAACCAGGAAAAAACTGGCACGAGTTTAACTCCTTTAAAATCTCCCTGAGTTTCATTTTTGGAATTTGGGGACTTCTTTCCAATTGCACAAGCACAAACTACTCATACCAAGGAAACCCTCTATTCGGTTGGTTGGAATCCTCGAGCGAAATTCGAACAGTAGACCCACTTCCGATTCTTGCCAGATACCCTGGTTATACGGCTACAGGTTTTGAATTCCCTGTCGGAGGTAAGTTTGCTGAAGGATATTATATCGCACAGAGGTTTGAGGCAGAGAACGGAAGGTTCGGTGGGAAAAAACATCTAGGTGAAGATTGGAATACTGTTGGTGGTGGAGATTCGGACTACGGCGCACCCGTTTATTCCATGGCACACGGAGTCGTTTCCGAAGTAGCGGATTACGGAGGGGGCTGGGGAAAGGTCATTCGAATTGTGCACCACTTTCCCAAAACAAATCCTGAATATTTTGAAACCGTGTATGCTCATCTCTCCACGATCGATGTTGTTCCTGGGCAATTGATTTCTGCTACAGAATGGATTGGAACTATAGGAGACGCAGGGGGTGTATACCCATCTCACCTACATTTGGAACTAAGAACAAAAATCGGACTTCCGATAGGCGGAGGTTATGCGGAAGAAACAGAAGGATTTTTATCTGCTACAAAATTCTTAATGAAATACGGACCAAAAGAACGGAATTTTAACGAGGATAGTTTCAATCTGATTTTGGAAAAACCGTAAAAATCTTCAAAGATAACTTTTGATAAGTTCGAGAACTTCATCCTCTTTCTCTGCATTCGTATCATAAAAATTGCAGTGAATCTCAAACAAAGGTTCACCTTCCACTTTTGTGGATTTTAACACCTTCACGATAAAATCAAGTTCGCCCGTCATTGATACCATTTTAAGGGAGATCTTTAGAATGGTTGCTACTTCAATATCAGACGGGTGTATAAATCTGATCCCTCTAGCACTAATATGTTTGTGGATGCTATAATCCTTAAGCGGTTCCAAAAAAATTTCAAAGGTAGAAGGAATTTCCGTGTAGTGGTTCGGTTTCATAGGTTTGCTGTAAATAATATCAAACATATGTCTACGAAACACTGGTTCAATTACTATTTTATGACATCCAAGTAAAACTTTTACGCAAAAATCAGATTGAAGAATGCCAAAACCACAATAAGAGCTACACCCCATGCAAGGATTTTGGGGTCCCAAAATACCTTGGTTTTGTCACGATCTTCATAAATTAACCCGTGTAAGTCTTTGTTTGGGTCAGGTTTTTCAATAAAACTTACAATTACCATACTTAGAAAACAAGCAACACCTGAATAAATGGCACCATAGAAATTTGATACCATATCTGTTTTATAAAATATCAAATTTTGTGTATACAAAATGTAATGAATCAACCCCGCACTTGTCCCCAGTATCATTCCGTAAAATGCACTGTATCCAGATGCCCTCTTCCAGAACATACCTAACAAAAATATACTCACCAAAGGTGCATTAAAAAACGAAAACAAAAGCTGTATATAGTTCATGATATTTTCGAACTGCATTGCAATATAAGAGGCAAAAATTGCAAAAAATACGGCAACCATAGTACAAATCTTACCTATCTGAAGATAATCTTTATCTGATCTATTACCATCGATATAGGTTTGATAGATGTCGTAAGTAAAAATAGTATTCATAGCTGTGATGGAACTAGACATACCAGCCATAAAAGCCGCGAGTAGTGCTGTTGTTCCCAGACCCAACAAACCCGAAGGATAATATGATTTTAAAAGTATCAAAAAACTTTTGTTATACTCTCCATTCATTTCATTTGAAAATTCACTAAGTGCGATTAAACCTGGGATTACTGTCAAAAAAGGTAAAAAAAGTTTAAAAGCAGCTCCGATCAGTGGTGTCCGTCTTGCCGCATAATAGTCTTTAGCCGCCATCGCTCTTTGAACTTCAGTAAAACCACAAGTCCAGTAGGAAAAAGATAAGACAAATCCAAGACCAACTGTAACAGAAAGCAAGTCCCAACCCAGTTCGTTATTCCCACCAGGAAGGATTGTCCACATATGTTTATGAGATTCTGGAACTTTTGCCATCAGGCCGTCCCAACCTCCTATCTTTGTCAGACCAATGATGACAATGGGCAAAAGTCCGAGGATGGTCAAAAAGAACTGCATCACTTCCGTATAAATGGACGAGCTAAGACCACCAAAGTAAGTGTAGGCGAGCACTATCCCAGCACTGAAGAGAATCGAAAGATGAGGATTCCACCCAAACATCGTTTCAAAAACAAGCGAAAGCGAATAGAGATAGATCCCAGAACCCAAAGCTAGAGAAGTCAAAGTGATCAGTGAATTTACCAAATGAGCAGGTCTATTGAATCGAAAGCGAAGGTATTCTGGGACACTCCGTATTTTCGATGAATAGTAAAATGGCATCATGAAGATCCCAAGAAAGATCATACCAGGAATGGCACCCAAATAGTAAAAATGAAAGGTTAGAAATCCATACTCAGCACCGCTCGCACTCATTCCGAGAAGTTCCAAAGCAGAGATATTTGCCGAAATAAATGCGATACCCGTGATCCAACTCGGAATCTTCCTACCTGCGAGCAAAAAATCGGACGATTGACGCATGGACTTTTTGAGCTTGAGACCAATGACAATCATGAAGACGACAAAAACCAAGAGAATTGCAAAGTCGATCGGCTGGAGCGAGACAAACATATCCCGAAAAGAAGAACAAAACTCTGATCGAATGTAAAGAGGATTTCTTTTTTTCCACGGGATCTCTGAGTTTTAAATTAAATGCTCTAAAAATTCCAAACCCAGCCGATTCTCATAGCAGTTAGTTTCAGAAAAAGAGTATTCGAATTATGTCACATTGATAGTTTCGGATCTAATTGGAGGAATTATGTTCTATCTCCTACTCGCATTGCTACACGAGGACTTTGTGTCCGGCCGGATTGGATTTGAGGACTATTTTGAGAACATAGTTCTTTTGGCCAAAGACCATGAGCGAATCAAAAGTAACCTGAGAGAAACCAAAGCCGCATAATG
>JALOTI010000370.1 GCA_025457985.1 Leptospira sp. | reverse complement strand
CATTTAATAAGAAAATTTACACCGACAGTCTAAGTTCAGTACAGTAAATATACATTCAAACTGGTGACTCAGTTGACGAACCTGAAAACGAATGTAAATGCACTTATATAATCTAATTAAAGCAACTGTCTAAATCTACTGGCGCTATACTTTCAAATTATTATTCCACAGGTTTCTATAAATGACTAGACGATGGACAAACATTGGTAACAATGACCACGTATACATTGCATGCTAAACTATCTGCTGTTATCCATAACAGTCTACTACTTCTATAATTGATGTTGCATTCAACTCCTACACAAACACCACCATCTCAAACGTCACCAATATTTTACTTTTTCCAATACCTTCAATTAAAAAATTATAGATACTTTTTAAGAAAGAAAAATCTATTTTGTTCAATTCTAGTCAGTTAAGTCGATAAAAAATTTTTGGGACTCTGTTCCTAGGTTCATCCAACCTATCTATCCGGTAGGAATCTTTGTCCTTTCTTGTTTTTTCTTTAGAGCTAAACCGACTGCGGAAGTTGATACAGGACTGCAAATTTCAAAAACAATGATCGAACGTGCCTTTACAGGTGCTAGTGGATTGTATCCAAATATAGATTGGAACTTATATGCCCTGATTGGAATTTTGTTTTTTGTGGATATTATGCAGAATCAAAAAGAAGATCGATTTGAATTTCTAACTGAAAATCCCTATATACTATATCCATTCTGCATCATTATGTATATAGTTGCATTTATCGTTTACAGTGTGACTGTTTCCAGTCCCTTCCTATACTTTCAATTTTAAGGGGAATGATTCAATCACTCCCCTATCAGCCAATCGTATTTTTAAAAACGGAAAGGTTGTTAGAATTCTACTTTCGGTGCGTCCTTGATAGTATCTTCGTTCTCCACGGTAAAGGTGGGCTTCGGTGTATATCCCATTGCTTTTGCCGTTAACAACTGTGGGAATTGTCTTATATAAACGTTGTACTCCTTTGTAGCACGAATGAATCGATTTCGAGCAACAGTTGTTCTATTCTCTGTTCCCTCCAACTGCGCCATCAGGTCCGCAAAACGCCCATCAGATTTCAATTGTGGGTAGTTTTCTTGAATCATAAGGAGTCTAGAGAGTGCTGAACCTAGCTGACCTTGTGCCTTGTTGAATTCTTGGAATTTTTCCGGATCGTTGATGAGCTCGGGACTAGCTTGGATAGATCCGATTTTTGCTCTCGCATCTGCGATCCCCATCATAATCTCTTTTTCTTGATTCGCAAAACCCTTGACTGCTGATACTAAGTTAGGAACGAGATCCGCCCTTCGTTTGTATTGGTTAAGAACTTCTGCCCAGGAAGCGCTCACTTCCTCGTCGAGTTCTTGGATTTTATTATAGCCACAATTGGAGACGAGCCCAGCGAAGATTAGGAACAGTATTGTTTTTCGTACGGTCTGTATCATTTGCATTTTTTACCTATATATTAGAGTCTAGGCAAGTGAAATTCGAAAAAAATTAATACCGATATGGTTTGGTTTTTTGACTCCAAGCCGCTTCTTTTTCTTCAAAATAAATTTCCACGGAAGATTCATTCACAGAACCCGCTAAATAGTCTAATAAAAATCGATCTCCGACTAGAAGTTCTATAGCTGGTTTGTCCGATCTAAATTCATAGACACCCTTCAAAAATTCAAACTCGTTTGGAAAAAGTTCCACCATTTGCTTTAAAAAAAACAGAGTAAAACGAAGCGAATGGAACTTTTTAGGTTTATCAACGATAAGTTGGTACCCCTCACAGATTACGTCTTTGTATTTATGAAATGTTGGTAAAAACCGAAGTGGTCGTAAATGGAATTTGCCAACTTGATGGTGACTCAAACGGTTTTCTAACTCTTTTTTTTGTTTTCCCAGGATATAGGGTGCTCCGAATATTTCAAACGGTTTCGTTGTACCTCGTCCTTCGGACAAATTCGTACCTTCTAGAAGACATTGCCCAGGATACACATAGCAGGTATTTTGTGTCGGTATATTGGGTGAGGGAGGTACCCATTCAAAACTGCTTATCTTCTTAGGATGGACAATTCCAACAGGGACAACTATCAACTCCAGTTTTAAATTGTGCACTTCGTTATAATATGTTAGTAATCCACCTGGGGTTAAACCATGCCTATGTAATACTCCCGCAACTCCAACAAAAGATTCAAATTCCGCTTGTAGCGGAGATCCTTCCACCTGGTTTCCGATCGGGTTTGGAGAATCGATTACAATCACAATCGGAGCCTTATTGCCTGCTTGCTTCATTTTAGAAATTTCTAAAATCATGTAGTATGCAGTCGTAAGAAAGGTATAATAGCGTGAACCCACATCTTTTATATCTATAATCAAGAGGTCTAAACTCTGAAGACTTTCCCTGGGTGGAATTAGGCTTTTTTCTTCATCGCCATAAAGGTTGATGATTTTTTTATCACCAAAAATATATTTTAGCTGATCACCACTAACTTGGTCTTGAAGTTCTGCGAACAGTCCATGCTCTGGTAAAAAAAAAGTATCTAAGTTAAAAATCTGATCGTAGTAGTTGAAGTGATAATCGTGATTCAAACCAAACGCACTTTGGTTGGTTAAAATTCCAGCACGGCACCCAGTTAATTTTTGAATATTTTTAATAAATTTCATAATTCTTTGCGGATCGTCTTTTTAGCAACTAACGCATCTTCCCATAGTTTAGAGATCTGTTGAGAATCCAATTTTTTTTCAGGGTGAAAAGCTTCTATCATCGACTGGAGTTTTTTCTCAAAATCAACAAGCGACTTATAGATAAAAGACTGATTCTCTTGGAATATAGAAATCCACATATCTACATTTGTGCCAGCTATTCTCGACATATCACGAAATCCACCGCCTGTGATTGGTTTGTCGTTTTTCATTATCTCTTGAAGGGTGGAGGGATTTGCCGCTGCGATAGAGACAAGAATCGAAGAAACTATATGAGGAAGATGGGAAAGATAGGCAAGGGTTTCATCATGGGTTTTGGCATCCATAATGGTAGTTCGCATGGAAATCGCTTTCCAAAACTCATCGACAAAATGGAGAGCCGATTCATTTACATGACTTGGCGGGCATAAAATACATAACTTATTTTTATATAAGTTGGGATCAGATGCGCCAGGTCCAAAATTTTCGGATCCACACATCGGATGTGTGGATATGTAATTATGAATGTCAGATTTAAAATGATTGTTAACTGCCTCAACTAATGTTGATTTCGTGGAACCTAAATCTATAAATACTGTCTCCGTATTTTTGGGGAGGTTGGAAATTTTAGATAAAA
>JALOTI010000369.1 GCA_025457985.1 Leptospira sp. | reverse complement strand
ATTCAAGAATTCCATCACTACCTTTCACTCATGCAAAATATAAATTTAAGAAGGAAAGAAAATAAATGAAACGATTGCAATTGGTATTCAAGAAATGTATGTCCTTAGTTGAAAGACTGTTTGGCGGCGAACATCAAATTTCATTGGAGGGAATGAATGATTTAAAAGTATATTTGAGTGATATTAAAATACTGGCGCGTCAACTTCTTGTCGCTGTATCATTATATTTATTGGTATATTTTTTAGGTTACTTATTGTATTATGATGAATTTCAAATCCACAATTTATCAGTATTGGGAATAAATTCAAATCCACAAGGAATGATTCAGTTCTTGAGTCTTTATCCTTGGAATTTTTTGCTTCTATCATTTTTATATCTTATTTTGATTTTATTTAGTATTATAGTACATTATATAATTCTATTATTGATGGAAAAAGTAAAACATTTGTGGAAAAGTTTACTCCTTGTGCATTTGCAATATTTAAGAATTTTGTTTTTGTTCACGACAGTTCTCTATATCGTAAACCGAATCCAAACCAGTTGGAAAGTTTTAGATTCGAATGGATTTAATTTTCTGATTACTTTTTGTATCTTTCTAATCGGCATTTTTTGGGCGTTTAAATGGACACTTAATACTACCTTTTCCAAGTCACCTTTTCAAATTCCAAAACATCGTACAAACTTCGTTTGGGGACTTGTAACTTTATTTTTCATTTTGATTGGTTATGGGCAAATCTAAATGAAAAAGTTTGGTTCAAAACTCTTCTATATACTCTGTGGGTATCTTTTATCATCAGCTTTCGTTACCTTTTTCTCTTGGGAGTCGCTTCGTGATAAATTACCGATTTTAAGAAAATTTTATTATCCCAATATCTATTCATACATTCTCAGTAGGAATGATATTAAGTCTGATTCAGAAGATTTTATAACAATACTTCCTGAAATACGAATGGTTTCGGATGTATATGAATCCTCTGCTGTTTTGGAGCCTGAAAACGAAATTTGGATAACCTCGAAACTGGCAGGCAGAATATCAAAAATTTTAGTGAAGGAAGGAGACTCCGTCAAAAAAGGACAGATCCTTCTTAAGCTGGAAGATGAAATGTATCTATCAGATGTAAAAAAATATCAATCCGCTCTTGAGATTGCTAATTCTTATTTAGTTGTCGCCAAAGAAAAGTTAAAGATTGCCGAAACAAAAATTGAAATCAAATTACGAGAAATTGATAAGTTAACAGATTTGATTCGGTTGAATGAGACAAATTTGGAGAGGCTGGGTGGGAATGTTCAAAAGAAAAGGGAATTATGGAAGGCAGGTTCCCTTTCTCTTTTGGAGTTTGAACGAACTCAGTCCGAATTGGATGAAAAAAAGACATTGTATCAAAATTTAATTCGGGAGAGAGAATCGCTCCTCACCGGACTTGTGTTAGATGATTCAGATACAAATTTAGATTTTTTAAGACGATTAGAAAAGTTGAAAAAATCGAATACGGAACTGGAGCAGGCTGAATTCAATTTACAGGTATCTCAAATTAAAATCGCAAAAGAAAACCTCGAAAATGCCAAAAAACTCTTATTGGAGACGGAAATTAAGGCACCGACTGACGGAACCATCTCGAAGTTACTTGTAAATTTAAATGGACTGATTCCAAATAATACAAGTCCGATTATCGAAATGTTTTCTGGCTCAAATTTGAATATTGCTTTTGCAATCTCAGAAGTTGATTTAGAAAAGTTCACACCTTCCAAAAAGCTGCATTTTTATTTACCAAACCATTCCAAAATTCCTATCGAGGCTTCCATATACTTCATATCACCTTATTTAGATAAAGCGACTCATAGCATCTTAGTTAAGGCTAGGATTTCAGACAAAAAATCTAGATTACTTCCTGGAATGTATGGAACCATACAAATGGATCTCGAGACAAAACAACAAAAACTCTTTATTCCCAATTCGGCAATCAATGGAGATAAAGAATCAGGATATTATGTATATATAAAGGAGAATACAGTAAAGAAAAAACGTTTCATTCAAATCCACCAAGGAGAACTTGAGTCGGAAGTGATCAGTGGATTAGGTGAATCTGATCAAATCATCATCAATCAAATGGTCTCTGTGAAAGACTGAGAATGATTGATAAAATTTTTGATTCAATTTACCAAAATACCTACTTTACTTTTTCCCTATTTTTAGCTCTATTTGTTTCTTTTTGTTTGCAGATTGATAAACTGAAAGTTTCACTTTTGCCGAATGTTGATCCGTTGGGTTTCAGGATCATTACCCAAGTACAAAATTTGGGAGCAGAAGAGGTGGATAGTCTGATTACTCTGCCTTTGATACAAGCTTTAGAAAAAACAAAAGATCAAAAGGAAATTCTAGGAAGATCTACTTTTGGATACTCTGAGATAGAATTGTATTTAAATCATTCCAAGTTTCCGGAAGAAGCATATGAAAATATCCAACAAATTCTCTTTGAGACAAGGGATTCCTTACCAAACCAAACAAATCGAAGTACTGTCCTAAGAATTCAGAAATCGATTCTTCCTTTTTATGAAATTGCTTTACCTGTATCTAAAAAAAAGAATTTCTATTATCTATCGAGAGAGATTCAGGAATTCAATGAAGACTTGCAAAAGTTAGATGGTATTTCTCAGATTCAAGTTTTTGGGCTAGAAACAGATCCTATCGTAATCTCAGCAGATTCCTTAATGATGGATCAATTTCCGATTCATACAAAAATTATAGAAGATTCACTTCATAGATACCAACAGAAAGAATCGTTGGGAATTTTGGAGACTAAAATCGAGTCGTATTTATTACAATCAGAGTCTCGATACCAAAACCTAGAGGACATTCAAAAAATTTCTACAGATGTTTCGACGATTAAAAAACCTCTCGAATTGGGTAGAGTAATTTCTGTACACGGGCCTCACGAATCAAAGAGAAGGTGGAGTCGTTGGAATCAAAAGAATTCGGTATTAATACGAATATTTCGTCTGCCTGAGGCAAATCCGCTTCTTCTAGCAACGCAGGTTCGTAAAAAGCTGAATCAGTCTGAAATACTTGAAGATGCTGTTATTCTAACAGATGAAAGTAAATATCTAAAAGATCAAATCGTCTGGATGATTCTATTTTCCGTTTTTGCTTTTTTTGGTTCCTTTTTAATTTCTTATTATTACTATAGATCAGTAAAATATTCTGTATATCTGATATTTGGTTTGATTTTTGGTATTTTAATTTCATTCCACTTTCTTATTTTATTTTCGATTCCATTTCATATTCTGACTTTTTGTGCATTTGGAATTGGTATAG
>JALOTI010000015.1 GCA_025457985.1 Leptospira sp. | reverse complement strand
AACAATTCAATGTTTTCGATCAATTTGGCAATACCATTGCCACACAGGCTCAGTTGGTGGCTACTGATGTAGTTGTGACGGGTAAGTTGAATGGAAAGGAAAAGGAATCAATCAACATGCCACTTCTGCTTGATTTAGATAATACTCTTCTCCCATCAAAAATGGCCTATGAGTTTGCAATTGGAAAACTGGCTGAAGACTGGAGCTCTAAAAACTTTGGAACAGATTTTTTTGAATTGTATGACAAAGCAAGAAAAGAAGTAAAAAACCAACTTACGTTCCATAGTTCGAATCGATTAAGAATACTCTGTTTCAAAATTATGTTAGAAAAAAGAGCCAAAGGTTTAGGATCAAAAGTTATAGAAGATATACTTTGGTTAGATGATCGATATTTTTTTCATTTTGAAACATTTTTAAAGGGAGAAAAAGAGAAACCAGAATTTGTGGAAGAGTTATTTCCAAAACTCATCAAAATTTCGGAGCAGTTCCCTGTTTTTTTAGTCACAAATGAAACTCTGAGAACTCAGTTGTTGAAACTAAAGAACTTTTTTCCTCCAGAATTTCGTTATCAATTGATAACTTCTGAAGAAGTAGGCTTTGAAAAACCAAGTACTGAATTCTTTTCCTACGTTCTTCGAAAAGTGAATGCGAAACGCGAAGATTGTTTGATGGTCGGAGATAATTGGGAAGATGATATCTTAGGTGCGGCAAAACATGGAATCGTTGCCGTACACCTAAAGTCCCAATTCGGTAAAAGGACTTTGCTTGAATCAGTTGAAATTCCCGATTCAAAAGAGTTTCCATTTAACTCAAAAATCTATTCCTCTACCAATGTTTTGGATTCATTAGACTTTGTTTGGGAAAGGCTTCGTCAAAGTCAAAAATAGAGTATTGTTCCAATTGATCGTTTTAAAGCTAAGTAAAAAAATTAGTTTAGTTATGTAATAGTAAGCTAACTTTGCATATACGGCCAAATTACTTTTACTACCTGCGACAGAAAGGATTGGCATAAGCACTTTGTACCTTGGGTTTTTGAATCCGCACTGAATTCCAAGTTCCGCTAGAGTTTTCATTTTGTAGTTATTTACATGGTCCTTTGCTTCTAAGTAATGGACGTCTGGTTTCATTCCTTTCAGCATAACCTTTAAGTTCGCTTTAGCAAGTTGGATCGGAAAGTTAGGAGTTTGTAAAAAGAGAATCCCTCCTGGCTTTAAAAGACCATATAGGTATTCTAAGAGGGAATGTGGTTTGGGTATATGTTCGATGACATCCCAAAGAGTGATAATATCAAAACTTTCTTTTGCTAGCCCCGAATCCTGAACAAGACCTGCATACACTTCTTTGAGTCCATTGTGTTCTTTCGCAAATTTTACCGCTTGTTTGGATATCTCATATCCAGTTGCCGTCCAACCAGGTTTTTTAGTTAGAACCGCTTTTACAAAGAATCCAAGCCCACAGCCTACATCCAAAAGATTGCCCTTGTCTTTTTTGAGATAGGAGGAAATAAAATCTTGATAGACTGCCCTGTGGGCATCATCCCACCACTTTAAATCATAGGTTTGTTCCTCACCATCCCAATAACCCTCGTAATGCTCTTCCTGTTCATAGGAGGAATAGATATGACCGCAGTTTGAACATTCGACAATCGGTATCCCGTTTTCATTGAATACGACTTTTGATTCGGTAGAGTGGCAAAGGATACAAGATTTCATGTCTACAGATAAGTCTAAGGAACTAAAGAGAGGGTCAAACCAAAAACCTTGAAGTGAGTTGCCAATTCAATTCACCGAAAAAATCTGGAACCAGGTGGCGCTATGAAACTAAAATTCACGAAAATGGAAGGGATTGGTAACGATTACCTCTATGTTGATGCAACTAAAGAAAACATCCAACTGACCACGGAACAGATCCAAAAATTGTCCGATCGTAATTTCGGAGTGGGTGGAGATGGGGTCATTTTCATTCGCAATTCAAAATTGGGTGAATTCCAGATGGATATGTACAACGCCGATGGAAGTAGTTCGGAAATGTGCGGAAATGGCATACGTTGTGTGGGTAAATACATCTACGACCACGGTCTCACCAAAAATAAAAAACCCACGATTGAAACGGGAAAAGGTGTTTTGACTCTCGATCTCCAAACAAATTCTAGCGAAACTGTGCAAATGATCACCGTAGATATGGGAGAGCCAATTTTAAAACCAAACTTAATTCCTATCCAATGGCCGGGCGAAGATCCAGTAATCAACCAAACAATCGAGGTAAACGGTCAAAAGTTTCAATTTACATCTGTTAGTATGGGAAATCCTCATTGTGTAATTTATGTTGATGATGCTGACAAGTTTCCTGTTCGTGAAATTGGACCAATTATCGAAAACCATCCTTTGTTTCCTAGAAGAGTGAACGTCGAATTTGTTTCCATTCGTGGAACGGATCACCTCTACCAAAGGACTTGGGAAAGGGGAACTGGCGAAACCTTGGCCTGTGGAACAGGCGCTTGTGCCGTAGCAGTTTCATCTATTTTAAATGGAAAGACTGGACGATCCGTACGGATCGATCTACGTGGTGGAACTTTGTATGTTGAATGGAAGGAGTCTGGAAGTGTATTTATGACAGGACCAGCTAAAGAAGTTTTTACTGGTGAGATCGAAATCTAGGAAAAGGAACCTATTACAATAGTGTTGAGAGGAAAAACTAGTTAGCAACAGAAAGGATGAGTTACTTTTTTAGGTAGTCTACTTTCTGTAATTCACCCATTCGTTTTTTAGTTTCTGTAGATAGTGCTTCCATTCCTTCAGCTAATGGGAGATGGATATAATCCTTGTGGTTTATCACTTCACCAAAGACTACATTTACTTTTTTATACACGACTCTTCTCTTGATATCACATACTTCCTTAGGCATACCCATAAAGGCTCGCACAAGGGGAGGGATTGGGTAGTCAGAAATGGTTTCCTCTTCTGGTATGATAACACTCGGTAAGACATCCACTTTGTTCCTAAGAGAAAATGCAGCAAATCCAGTATGAAAATGAGCAAGTCCTGCTGAAAAATCATTCTTAACCATATAGTCATGTCCTTCAGGAAATATCCCAAGAACATCGCCGTTTTTAAATACTTGTTGTACTTTTTTGATACTTGCCATGGAAATATTTCCATCAATGGCCATCGGTATAGTTCCTGTTTTCTCAACTAAGTCTTTAAAAAGAGGAATTCTAGTTGTATACTCTGCGGCAATCCAAGATATAAAACGAGGAAAAACAGAACCCATTACAAAGGGATCCATATCACTTCTATGGTTACAAGTTAAGATGAGTTTGCCCGTCGGCTGAATATTATGATATCCGTATACAGTTGTAGAAACAGCGAGATTAAAAAACGGTGTAACAAACTTTTTGATGTTTTCTACATTCTTTTTTGCTTGTTCTACCGTATTGTCCATCTCACTCTCCTAGTATTTTTTTCCACCAAGATTTCCCCGAGTCTGTATATGAGGAAGCTCCAGGGCCATCTAAGTTAGGAGAATTTGATTCGACGTTCCGACCAGATTCTCCTGTTAGTTGAACGTCCCTTCTTTTTTTCCCTGAACTTGGTTGCGGGATAGAACGTTTGATTTCTTCGAGTTCTCGCTGTGCCGAGGCACTGGATTTTAAATAGGCACGAATTTCATCCCATTCGGAATCATAGTCGTTCCCATACATTGCATAATTCATAAGATCAATTCGATCAAAGTCAGGCATGATGAAATTACAAAGACTATGGCTTTGGAATTCAATCTTATTTTTCTTTTAGAAAAGCGATTCAGAAAGGCTATTTTCTCTGATTTGGCTCTAGAATGGGGGTATCGATTTCCGATCTTTAAAATGTGAGAGATAGAATCGAGTCCAAGAGACATAAGATCAAAAAACAAAACCAGAACACAAATATGCTACCCCCAAACGTGATACCGTTTCCAAAACCGCTTCCCAACAAAGAGAAAATTTTCGATTTATGTGAAGATTTGTTTTGCGAGCCAAAGGATGAAAGAAAAGCATAGAAATCATGTGGAAACGCCTTTTTGCCTTATCTGTTTTCTTTGTTTTATTCAATGACTCCATGTGTTTGAAACTATGGATTGTTTCGGCGAAGTACCGTACGACTGAAGAAGTTAGGGAAAACAAAACCTATCAAAAAACCAGATCCTTTCTCAAAGCAAAGCAGTGGTTGGAATACAAACTGGATCCAGAAATCTCTAAAATCCAGTATGAAAATCCAGAATCAGGGGAACTGCGAGGCCTTGGATTGATTAAATGTTACGTTCCTTATGGAATTGGTGAGGTAGACGCAAATGAACACGAGTTCGAATACCAAATCCGAATCCAAGATGGTAAGGCAGAATTTGTAGTAGCAAAGATTTTTTCCTACATCCGGGATCCAAATGACATTGTCTTGAACTACGGGCCAAAGAACGAACGGGTAGCCACAATCACGATCCGATCTTGTTTTAAACCTTTGATGGATGAATTTTTTGAGTATGTGAAATAAAACTCCGTTGGAAACTCCCTCGGAGATTTAGTATCCGAGTGGGTTGCCAACTGTTGTTCCAGCTGCGCCTGCCGTGTTCGTTCCCGTTGGTGAATCCGTTAAGCCATAGAAATTGAGGTTTTGCGTACCTTGGGTGTTGGTATTGGTATTGTTCGAGTTTGAGCCTCTATTTCCTTGTGTGGAATTGTCCGCAGCTCCTCGACCACCGTCGTCTTCTAAAAGATCTAAAATATCTCCAACCCTTCCCACTTTTATTTCATTACATCCAGCTGAGATGAATAAACAAAGGAAGACCAAATATCGAATCGCCATACACCAAACCTACCGGTTAGAAAAAATAATTCCAAGTCTATTTTTTCGCAAAAATCTTTTCTTTTGTCTCTCTGCCTTTTAGTTCAAATTCCCCTTTTAGAACAAAGTCAGATTGTAGGTGTTCTGGTAAATTTTTATGGCTTTGTTCCGACAGGAGGAGACCTTCACCAAGACCTTTGCAAAGACCTTCCACACGAGAGGCTGTGTTCACTGTATCGCCAATCACTGTAAATTCCATCCGATTTTCAGATCCAATATTTCCAACAAGAAGGTTTCCCGAATGGATTCCAATTCCCATTTCAAGAGTCGGTAATCCCTCGTTTAAAAACTTTTGGTTGAGTGAATCTAAATTCTTTTGCATTTCGAGTGCGGTGAAGAGTGCTTCCTCGGCATGGTTCTTCAAGGGAAGCGGGGTTCCAAAAACGGCAAGGATTGCATCTCCAATAAACTTGTTGATAAATCCCCCATGTTTTTCTACCGCATTACTCATCTCTTGGAAATAACGATTGAGGATGTACAAAACTTCTTCTGGTTTTCTTTTTTCAGACAGTTTTGTGAAATCTCTTAGATCAGAAAAAAGAATGGTAGCATCAGTAACTTTTCCGCCTAGACTTTGTTCGTTGGAAAGTAGATAATCTCTTACTCTAGGATCAACAATCCGTCCAAAAGTGTCCTTTATCCTTTCTCGCTCCGAAAGTCCTTCCGCCATCTCATTGACAGAGTCCCCGAGGAGTCCCAGTTCATCAGAACTATAAATATAAACTCTAGTATCAAATTTTTCGTCCTTAATTTTATCGGTAGCAACTTCGATATCGTTTAGGGGGTATTGGATACTTTCAGCAAAGGAAAAAGCTAACAAAAAGGATATAAAGATAACCACAATCACAAGCTGAAACAAAACATCCGTTTGTAAAAGATAGAAAAGATCAAACATCTCTTTTCCAGATCGAAATAAGATCCCTAGAACTAGAAGGAGGATTGGGAAAAGAGTCCCTGCCATCCAAAATATCACCTGTTTTGTGATGATCGAGAATCGAATCCCTTTCACATAAACACCTAGACCCCCTTGTGGGAATAAAACAGGTAGGATAAAAACTTTATTTAAGTAATCGATTAGTGAGTAGGAGAATGCAAAGACAAAAATTCCCCACATGGCAAAGATAATCCAAACAACAAGTAAACTAGACGTTGGGGCATCAGGAAAAAGATCATGTACGCGAGTTACACTTAGTACTGTCGAGATTTCCCATCCGCAAAGTCCAATGAAACTGATTGTCATTGGAGATTGTGTTACACGTCTTTTTGCTAAATCGATTTCTCCTTCCGATAGACAAGAGTTACAGAGACTTTTGTAAATCGGAAAACAATAGTAAGTTAAAATACCAGTTAAAATGGGAAAAGGCGACCAACTATAAATCTGAAGAAGGAGATCCTTGTTAGTTCGTGTTGCCTCAAAAAGTATCAAAAACTTGGGAGGCATGAACTGCGGTGCTGTATAATCAGCAAGTAACAAAGCAAAGAAACTGGAAGAAAAGGGAACAATTAAATAGGTCGTAAAAAAGGCAAAAAATAGACTTTTTTTCTTGGGAAACATCTAGTTTACTTTCCCCTCTTTTGATTCCGTTTCAGTAGAATTCTCTGAACCTGCATATGTTTTTCATCCGTAAGTGGAAAGAATAAAAATAAAATCGAACCGATGATAAAGAAAAATCCTACCCCAGGTCCGAATATCAATGCCAATCTAAAACCAATTTCGCTACCTTGTGTTGTTGCACCAGATTCAAAACCAATTATATCTAACAAGAATCCTGTGATTGCAATTCCAAAGGCTTGAGAAAATTTTACACCCATCTTCCATATACCGAAGTATAGTCCTTCTCGCTTTTCACCTGTTTTTAATTCATCATAGTCAACAACGTCTGTCAGGATGGAATCCATTATCAAGATAGAACCAGCAAACACTCCGCCTAAAAATGCGGCAATGAGTGGAGGTCTGAGTTCGCCGTATGGAAATAATGGATAGACAATTACTGTTAAAACACCTAACAAAAATACTCCGCTAAAGGCAGGGATTTTTTTCCCTACTTTTTTTGAGATCCACACCCAAAATCCTATAGAGAGCATTAAGACAAGAAAAAACGGTAGAAGGATGTTTAGAACAACTTGGGATTCTTTAAGTCCTAATCTATACTCATAATAATACAAAGCTATCGCTGAATTGAATGTTCTGCCAATCGTTGCGATCACAAAAGCAAAAAGTAAAATTAGAAATATTTTATTTCTTAATACCGATGCCAAAGAAGTAAAAAATGAATCAGAGGCAGAATTGTCTTGCCTGATAACATCTCGACCTTTTGTAACCCAAAATGAAATCAAAGAACTAACAAGAATGACAATGGAAACTAACTCTCCTGCACGAATCCGAGAGTAGCTAATATTTTCTTTTGAGAATTCATCACCTAATGACTGTAGAATGGCAGCGGGGACTATCATCCCAATTAGCATTCCTACATTGCTAAAAAAGAGCCTCCATCCAAAAATTGAAGTTCTTTCATTTCGTTCAAAACTCAATTCCCCTCCCAATGCAATGTGAGGGACGGATATTACTGTCATCGCAGTATTTACCAAAAGATAGACTGAAAGTAGGTAGCTAAACTTTCCTAACTGGGAACTTATCGAAGGTGGGGAAAATAAAAGTAACACTGCGATCGACAAAAGAATTCCACCAAGAAGAATATATGGCCTTCTTCTGCCCCAGATCGATTTCGTTTTATCCGAAATTCGACCCATAAGTGGGTCACTGACCGCATCCCAAATAACGGAAATCCCAAGGGCGATGCCTGCCAAACTTGAGTTGAGTCCAACTATTTCTGTGTAATATTTTAAAAGATAGATCTGAGTGAATAATTGTACAGCGGTTATACCAGTTTCGGCAACAGCATAACCCGCTTTTACGGTTTTAGAAATTGGATTTTGATTCATTGATTGTGTACATATTGGACTAGAAAATGGGTTCGAATTTAACTTATTTTTAGGCAATAGTTTCCGATATTTGGAATCTTTCTAAAGTTTGACTGACCGGCTCTTTTCGTTTGATTCTGATCATCGAAATATCATCGATTACCTGGCCAATTGTTTGGATTTCTTGAACGATTGCCTCCAAATCTCCAGAATGTTTTTCGACCAATCGGAGGAAAAGTTCGTCGTCAGAATTGATTTCCCAGTCGCCTTCGCCATTTGGAATTAAAATATCATCTTTTCCGTCGGAACCTACAATGAGTAAGTCGTGGGGTTTGAGTTCGGTAACTTTAATATTTTTGGCTGAAGTTGCACCTAAAGTTCCCAGTTTACGATAGGAGACATCTGCATATAAAAAATTTGCCTTCCCATCTCGAAGTAAAACCATCCAAGGATGTTCTGCATTTAAGAAATGTAAGGTTCCTGTTTTTTCTTCAATTAGTCCCATGGTTAAGGAAACTAACATGGTTCCATCGAATGTTTCAAAAATTCTATGCATTTCCTCTAAGCTGGAAGATAGCCATTCCTCAGGACTATTCTCTCTAAAGATTTTGTTACTTTTGGTTCTTTGGACAATGGATTGGAATACGGCACCAAACACGAGCGCACCACCTGCACCTTGCATGGATTTTCCCATTGCATCCGCATTTACGAATAATAGATACTTTTTGCCTTGCAATTCTATAGAGTGAGATCTATTGATATCTCCTCCAATCTCATATTCCATTTTTCTGAATTCAAAGTTTTTTTTCTGCTTTAGGAAATGTGTTACTTCAAAATTAGAACTATGATTTGTATGGTGGGCCAGCGGAGAAAGTAGCTGAAATGTTAAATAATAATCAGCATCCTGTTGTGACTTTAATGCTTGCACTTCTTGTAGGGAACGATTGAGTTCTTCCGTCCTTATCTGAACTTTTTCTTCCAATCCTTCGTTGAGAGATTTTATCTCGCCATACATGTCTTTAAGTTTTTGGATGATCGAGTTGAGATAAAAAGCCTGTTGGGCAAAATCATCGCTAGACTTTGGCATAACTGTCACATCAAAGTTTCCTTTTGCCAATTCATCTAAAGATCTAGAGGTTTCATTTAATCCCTGTTTTACGGTCTTTGCTACAACATAAGAGCAAACAATTAATGGCACTATGAAAATACTTGCAACGATAACAATTGGGATAAGTGGTTCTTCGACAGCCGTTTCTCCCTTTGCAACTGAATATAGAATATAGGAAAGTACGGAGACAGGAAGTGCCGCTAAACTAAAAAATGCGACAAGAATTCTCTTGAAATAATCGAACTTTGGAATTTCATTCGGTTTGATTTCAATGTTTCGAATTTGGGGAAGGTCAAACAGAGGTCGAATTGTGTTTTCAGTAATAAAATAGTATGTTACAAATGAAATGGGAGGGATCATAATCATGGTAAATATCCCAGAACGTATTACGCTGGGAGTATATTCAACGATATATGTA
The DNA here is from genome assembly GCA_025457985.1 of Leptospira sp. Classification (GTDB taxonomy): domain Bacteria; phylum Spirochaetota; class Leptospiria; order Leptospirales; family Leptospiraceae; genus Leptospira_A. The sequence goes on along the minus strand of JALOTI010000015.1, from coordinate 2,832 downwards.
TAAAGCGATAGTATTGGAACAACTCCAAATAACCAGCGTATTACGATAATCCAAGCTTCAACAAGCGGATACCGAAATAATAACAATTTAACGGATTTTGCGTAATCTTTTTCTTCTGTAGATAGTTTTGTTGGATCGGAAGGGGATTCGATCCGTTCAATCTTTGCATATAGATATTTTATAAGAAGGTGTCGAATAAATGTTCCAAAAAGACCGATTCCAGTTGCAAAAACGACGCAGAGAGCAATGAAGATTCGCCAGTGGCTTTCTTCCATTTTTTGGGTAATGACCGCATAGTAAACGGCAAAAGGTACGGGGACGGTGTGTGTGAATGCCTCTAATTTGAGTGTTAGATCCCAGAATAGTTGTTCTCGTTTCACAAAGTCCTTTTGGTTCCTAGGTTGGTTATTTATTGGATTTTGTAATTTCCATTCTTTGATTTTCTGATCATAATGAATTGGATTTCTTATTTCATCATAGAAACGGACTAAATGAAAGGTATTTTTTGTCGGTTTGCCAATCCTGAGAGGAATTCTTGGCAGAATTTTTAGGAATCGAGTTTGTGTAGCTCCTTTTCCTGGGTCCATTTGTGCCTGTTTGCAAAATTTAGTTCCGTTCGAAACAGGTCCAGAAAGACTGATTGGTTGGGGAACGTCTGATTTCGATTTCGGAAGTTATTGGCAAAGACCTTGTCTTTTCCATTAAATCCTTGGTTTGAAGATTCGACAGTAGCTACGGATATACCTGTTCGTAAACAGTTACAAATTCTAATTCGATCTTCAAAGAGAATTTAATTATGTTTCCTTTATAAAATGAATTTCTATATAAGAATAATTTGAAATCATTAGATGATTGATTGTTTCAGGTTTAGATAATTACCTTGACTAAAACGATCTGACTTGAAAGAGAACTTTGCTATTACCTAGGAAATGAAAAAGGAAAGTAGAACACGATGCGTAAAAATCTACCCGTAACCGATAGAGAAGTAGTTGTTCCAGAAGGTACAAAGATAACTTCAAAAACAGACCTGAAAGGAAAGATCACTTATATAAACAGAGATTTTTTGAAGATCAGTGGTTACACGAGAGATGAATTAATCGGACAACCTCACAATCTCATTCGTCATCCTGATATGCCTAAGGAAGCCTTCCAAGATCTATGGGATACGGTAAAACGAGAAAACTCTTGGGTTGGAATTGTGAAGAACCGTTGTAAAAATGGTGATTACTATTGGGTGGATGCAAATGTTTCTCCGATTTACGAAGCTGGAAAACATGTTGGTTACATGTCTGTTCGGACTCATGCATCAAAAGAACAAATTCAAGCAGCAGAAAAAATATATTCTTTGTGGAATCAAGGAATTTCCAAGAGAGAAAATTTCCATTGGCTTTCAATTCCATATATATTTAGATTAATCCTTCCTGTGTTTTCTTTTTTTACTCAAGTCGGATTTGGACTTTGTTTAACTTATGTTTGGATCCGAGGGGAAGCGGAGTTCCCATTGATTCTCTTCGGACTTTGTTTGGGATTTGTATCAATTCTATTGATTCTACTTCAAATGTTTGAAACCAAATCAAATAAAAATGAACTATCAAAAATCTTAGATTATTTAAATCGATTTACTTCCGGTAAACTCAAATTTGATGTTATACCCTCCAATAAAAGAGAGTTTAAAGACATTTTTAAGTCACTTAGACAAACTCAATTTGAATTTCGCGGAATGATATCCCAGTTGATAGGGAATGCCGAGATTGTTAAATCACAAATAGAAGAACTATCCGAAGCTGTGATTCATATCCATGCCGCTTTTCTCGAACTTTCCAAAGCTATGAACGCACTTGCCGATTCTACAATTGTATCGAGGGAAAGTTCGGAAGATATTTTCACCGAAATGCAAAATCTAAATCATTTGATACAATCCATTACGGCGGAATCCAATTTGGTAAAGGAAGAATCGTCTGCCGCATACGAAACTTCCGCGAAGGGTAAATCCAGTTCTGATTCTGCTATGGAACAATTCTTTCGAGCAAAAGAAAAAATAGAAAAGACGTCTTTCACCATAAATGAGTTAGGTGAAAAGACTAAAGCAATCAAAAAAATTACAGAGACTATATCCGCCATCTCGGACAAAACCAATCTATTATCATTGAATGCTGCCATTGAATCGGCTAGAGCAGGGGACGCAGGGCGCGGATTTGCAGTAGTTGCTGGCGAGGTGGGAAAACTTGCTGATCAGTCGAGTCGATCTGCCAAAGAAATCTCTAGTTTTATTGCGGATCTGACGGCCAAAATATTGCAAACAGTAGACGAGATTCGAGTGGGATTGGGTGAGGTAGAAAGTGGATCCAGTGAATTTGAATCAGTGCATGAACAAATCGATCATATCCTACGGAATGTAAACCATACAAAAGAAAGTGCCATTAAAATCTCAAACTCTTCAGAAGATACAAAAGGGCTATCCGGAAAAGTATTGGACAGCCTAGATAAAATCCAAAGCCAATTGACCGAAATATCTGCCGTCGTTGAAGAATTGTCAGCTGCCGCCACCGAACAAAAAGATACCATTGGTTCGATAGAGGCCTCGATAACAGAATTGAAAGATGTTGCCAATCGTTTGGATGCTCTAGGTGTTCGATTCGAATTTTGACCGTCAGTGTATCCGTGTGCATCAGTGTTCATCCGTGGTAACGTTTTTTTAACCACAGATAAACTCGGATAGACACAGATGATGAATGGAAAAAGGAAAAACAAATGGAGCCGATTTTCTCTTAAACCTACTCCATAAAAAAAAATCAAAAATAACGTTCGGAACGTTCAAAAACTCTTAAAATA
>JALOTI010000368.1 GCA_025457985.1 Leptospira sp. | reverse complement strand
CTAGATTTGGATCTACCAGCTCACGGATTACATGGATTTCCTTTTCGGATTGTAGGAGTTTGACAAAATCGGAAGTACTGCGGATAGAAACCATAAAAAGGGTAGACGTTCTCCTGTTTTTATTAGACTAAAGGAACCTAATGTCAAAGGAACCAATCTCTCAATCCCCTCCCATTACTGATATAAAAAGGATCGCCGTTTGCGGAGGTTCTCTCGGCCGAGAAAGACGCTCCTACATCCGAGGTCAGGTTGTAGATATCGGAATCACTGATTTGATGAAGGCAGAAGGTCTTTGGGATTTGGTAACTGGACTTTTCAGCGGTGAAGAGCAAAATATCACACCCTTCCTTGACTTTTCGCTTGCGCCAGTCAGAAAACCGGTCCTCAAAATCGAAGTAAAAGATTCTCAGGGAAAAACAATCTTTGTTTCGGGGAAGGTTAAAGCGGACGAAGACGGATTTTTTTCCTGCGAAATTCGTGAAAAATTAGCAGAGGGAGTGCATCAGTTCTTTGTGTATTTAGAAGGACTTGATAGCTTTCGTCAGTATTCTAAAGACTTAGCTCACTTAAATTCCAAAGATGATTCTATCCTTGGAAAAACCACTTTGGTTGGAAAAGGAAATTTACGAATTCTCGCAGAAGACTATTCGGGAATGATTGTGACTTCGGATATTGACCAAACCTACTTGGCTACCGATATCCATTCTGGAAAGGGAAAGTTCACCACCCTCTTTGAGACACCTGCCCAAAAACAGGCGTTACCTGGAATGCCAGAACTCTACTCAGAGCTTCGTACAAAACTAAACAATGCCCCTCTTGCCTTTATTTCTGCAAGTCCACATTTTTTCAGAAGAACTATGCTGGCAACGATTGCAAAAGATAAAATAAAAATTGAATCCCTCCACCTCAAATACTTAGAAGGGACTATCAAAGGAGTATTCGATAAAGTTGTAGGCACTATCTTTAATCCAATTGAATTTTTTCAAAATGGATTTAGACCCGCTTGGTCGCGCACAAAAAAATTCTTAGGTGCAAGTTACCAAAGTTTGTTCGACCAAATGTCTTACAAACTATCTATCCTACTTTACGATAGAATCTACCAACCGACTTCCTCAAAAGAAATTCTCTTAGGAGATAATACTGAAAGTGATTATATGATTTTCACACTTTACCAATTGATTTGCCTCGGTAAAATCGAGGGTGATGAATTGGAAGAATACTTGTACAAACTGAACTTTTTAGGAAGGGATGCAATTACAAGAGATTCCGCAAAAAGAATACGGAAGTTAGGCGAAGAAATTGTAAGGATCCACGACAGAAAAAACCCGGTCTCCTTGAGTTTAATTAACAAAACTAGTAAAGGACCATCTGAGAGGGAAATGCGAGAAAAAGTAAAAGAGGCACTTCCTTTTGGATTGTACGATGAATTGTTTGTTGGAGAAAATGTTCCATTTTATGGAACGGAGGGAGCTTTGGGAATGAGTTTGATTCTAGGTTCTAAGGGTTACTTAGAACTTGATCAAGTTTTGAGTGTAGCGGCCGGGATGATTGGTAAGGTTTTAGATGGAAAACTTGTGGATGAAACCTATCTTTTTGAGATCTTGGATAATTTAACAATCCCGAAGGAATCCATTTCGCTTCAAGAAAAGCTAAGGGAAAGTTTGATTTCGGCACTTCGAACATAAACATATATGAAATCTGTATCTAACTCTCTTCCATCTATTTTCATAGAGAAATTCACGGGCATTTTCGTTCCCGTAATTTTTTTAGTCTTAGGAGTATTCTTACGATTCTGGAATCTAGACCTTCAATCTCTATGGGGAGACGAACTATTTTCTGTTTTAAACTCATCCTTAGGGAGTGTCCGCGATACCTTAGTCAGTTTTGAATCCGAAACAAATCCACCTTTACATGGGGTTCTGCTTCATTTTTGGATTCAATGTTTCTCCAACTCGCCTTTTTCAGTACGTGCATTCAGTGCAGTGGTAGCAACCATCACTCTTATTTTTGTTCTCTTCAGATATATCAAAACAAAAGAAACTACTGATCTTTATGTCTTTATATTTTTTTCCGTAAGTTATGGTGCAGTCTACTTTGCTCAGGAAGCAAGGTCGTATTCGTTACTAATTCTCTTCTCAACTTTGCTAGTTTGGTTATTTTTGGAATTGATCCATAATATCACCGAAGACAAATTTTCTCTAAAGATTTTTGCCTTATTCATTTTGTTTGGAACGTTTGCCTCTTATACACACTACTTTGGAATTTTATTTTTAGCGCATCTCTATCTGTTACTTATTGTACTAGGTAGCATAGTAAAAAGATGGAAGTTCACACTACTGCTCCTATTCACAGGTGTTTTGCAGTTACTCTTATATGCACCAGAGATCTATAAACTATTAGTCCTACTTCCAAAAACGGATAGAATCGGATGGATACCACCTACTGGAATTTTTGTTTATTTTGAAATATTCAATTATACTTTTTTTTCTCTATCCTACAAAAAAATCCCTATCTATGCAATTATTACGATTTTATTCTTTTTGGGAATTTTTAAAAACAAAGGTTCTTTAAATCGATATTTCTCAAACCCAAACTCAAATGTATCTAAGCTTCAATTCCAATATTTAGGCTTTTTAATTCTAATTTTTTTAATCTCAACAGCTTTGATTTCAATAATCAAACCGATTCTGACAGGTCGGAATTTACTTGTACTCTTATATCCGTCGATTCTATTTGTCTCTCTCATCATCAATAGTTTTGAGAAGCCGAAGGAAAAAACAAAAATTATCATTGTCTCTCTCTTCGCTCTTCTATTCGTACTTTCCTTCAGTAAGGATTATTACAAACCGCATAAAGAACATTATAAACAAACTGTCGAATATCTGATCTCCACAGAAAAGGGAACCGAACTCTTTTCATACGGTAAAGATACTTATTTTAATTATTACTTTGAACAAAACAGAAAGATTACGAACCAAACTGTATTAGAATTTCCTAAATTGCCTTCAGGTGAATTGGATCTTGAGAAACTAAAGAAGATGAAACCTGGTTCTCATATCCTGCTTGTTGAAACTTCTATGCAATCCGTCTATCCAGAAGCCGAAAAAGAGAGAATGAAAAAACTCGTTTCTGATTTTCAAACCATTCCCATTTGGGGAATTAAGTTGTACAAATTGACGAAGTAAGGATTACCTTTTTTTCGTATCTTTTTTAGAAGCTGATTTGTTCCCAAACACAAAATGAACATAATACAGGGGTCTTCCCTTTACCTCTTCAAAAATTCGAGCTACATATTCTCCCAAAATTCCAATAGAAATAAG
>JALOTI010000367.1 GCA_025457985.1 Leptospira sp. | reverse complement strand
TGGAAAAGAAATTTTCTGAGCAAGCGCAAAACGCTCGTATGAATGCATATCCACAAACTATCACTGCTGATATAGTGATTCCCTGCATCACTCGACCTGTCTGTCCATTCATCGAGAACGCGAATATTCCAATGGATTCCGTTCTTTCTTGGTACTCAAAGCATGGGCTTGATAATATACCTTTCAAAGATGTTAGAATACTCAAGCACTTCGGACTCGTTCGTTCCCTCAATTACCACTTTCAATATTTCTATGACCATAAGAAAATTATTGAATATGTCGATCAAGTGATGGTCAAAGCAATGGCCAACGAGGAGGTAGAAGCATTTGTATTCCGATTCATGTTAGACAAAATGCTCGACTACAAGAGCGAAGAAGGACTTTCCCATTTACTTACATGGTATGTCAGTGATTGCACTGATAATACACATGTAGAAGATGCTACAAAAAATCTCATTGCCGCACTAGAGAAAAACAAGCCGGGAAATTCAATAGAAAATCTTCGACTGCCGCGTTTAGAAGATAAAAATAATGTCGATTTAAGAGAAGTCTATTCTAAAAATAAGATCACTATTCTCATGTTCTGGCGCTCCAACTGTAGTCATTGTAAGGAATTTGAGCCAGAACTTCTATCCATCTATAAAAAATATAACCCACAAGGTGTAGAAGTATTTGCCATTGGAACAGATAAAACTGAAGAAGAGTGGATAGCTAGTGCTAAAGAAAAAAACAGTCCATGGATACATGTGTTTCTAGCCTACGATTCGAGAAAAGATTTTAGTAAAAGATTCCCCGTTCCGAGCACGCCCACATTGATTGCAGTAGATCAGAATGGAAAAATATTGCGACGCCTTATCATGCGGAGCAAACTTGAAGAAACCATTGAAGAAATGCTAAAAGAAATACAACCTTAACTATGTCAGACAAAAAAGAACTTCTCCTTCAAGACACCATCAGCGCGGTAGCCCAATTTCATGATGCATTTGGAATACCTAACCGTACAGCACCCACGGCTGAACTATCGGAAAAAGAACTGACACTCCGCTTCAACTTGATGAAAGAGGAGAATGAAGAATACCTTGAAGCTGCGAAGAATGGTGATTTAGTAGAAATCGCGGACGCCTTGGGAGACATGCTATATATTCTTTGCGGCACACTAAATGCTCATGGTCTTCAGTCAAAAATTGAAGAAGTATTCTCAGAAATTCATCGCAGCAATATGAGTAAGCTCGATGAAAACGGAAAGCCCATCTATAGGGAAGATGGGAAAGTAATGAAGTCCAATCGTTACTTCAAGCCGAACATATCTGCGATTATTTATAAATAATCCATGATGAAAAAAATTCAATTTCTGTTGTTCCTTCTTATTACCTTGGTGATGCTCGGATCACTTGGATATTTTGCAACTTTTACGCAGCTCCCTAATGGAATTCACTTTATACGACAGTCAGATAGCTTATCGTTCGTACTTAATTACTTATTCTTCGGCGACGACTTTCTAAAACCCACCAATTTTAATCTCATTTCAGAGCAAGGAAAAGCGGCAAGCGAATTTCCATTGATCTATTTTATATCTGCAAAACTTTCCGCTATTTGGCATCAGCCTGCTGCTATTCTGCGGGTTATACATGCTCTCATTTTTTTCGGTGGCCTACAGATTTATTTTATAGGTCTTTTCAAAAGTAAAGTCCCTATTTTCTTAGCTGCACTTACTACCCTGCTCCTTTTTACTTCAACTGTAATTGTATATTATAGTAACAATTACCTGCCAGATATTGCAGCCCTCGGATTGACACTGGGAGGAGTTTCTCTCAGCCTCAAAAAAGAAGCGAAACCAATATTGATTTCCATGGGGCTCTTTACTCTAGCTTCACTAATCAAAGTCACTTATGGTATTTATCCAATTGCTTTTCTAGCCACGCTATTTATCTGTAAAAAAGAATATTCACTTACTTTAAAACAAAAACTATTTTTTATAGTAATCTTTCTTATCCCTGTTGTGTTGTGGTGGACTTATGTTCACAATTACAATTTGGGTGTAAATAATTCTTATTACGCTAATCGCGCAATTCCTATTTGGAAAACTCCTCAAGACCAAATCACAGCGACTACTGAATATATTCGTAACTATTGGAAAAACAGCTACTACCCGCCTGCTACGCAGCTATTGCTCATATCCTTCATCCTGGGCTTTTTCTATTTTTTCAAAAAAATAGACTTTCATAAGAAAATTTATTTGGGCCTTCTATTTATAGGGATTGTTTGTTTCATCATCTTGTTTTACCAAAAATTTCATGATCATGATTACTATTTTATGATTGTTGTACCGGCTATTGGATTGTTATTCGCCTCTGTTTTACCAGCTCTCGTCTCATTTTGCGATAAGAAAATATTAAAAATTGGCCTTTATATTTTTCTCTTAGCGCCTGCCGTAATGAGCTACAGATATGTTTGGATAAAAATCCCACAACGTTGGAGCTCTGAAAATTACTTACAAAGCAATCACAACGCTTTCTCGAAGATGCTTACAATACTTGAGGAGGCAGACCCCAAACATCTTGATAAAATACTAGTGGTGGGAGACTCTACTATGAATGGGACGTTGTATCAACTCGAACGCAAAGGCTACTCGTTTCCAATCGTACCTATCACTGAGCAGGATATGATATCCAAAGAAATTCTTGAAAGGGTGGATTGGATTGTATATTTAAGACCCACGGGCAACCATCAACCATTACTAGCCTCTCCTCCGCTCGAATCAAATACTTTCCCGTTATTAATAAAAAATTAATTGAATACTTTTTCAACCAAAGTTTCACCGTTACTAAATTGTGTGACCTTCAAATAAATCTGCTGATATCCTACTTTTCCGGGTTGACATTTTCGCCCCATTAAATCAAAGTAATTCACACTCTCTATGACTTTTTCGTGATGTTTTTCTTCCTCCACTTCGACAATTAAGCAGTCGTTATTAAAATCAAATATTTGTTCGTAGTCACCACTCGCTGTTTCTGATAGTTTGAGTACGATAGCATCACCAGTTTCTCCATTGTAGCTGAAGCTTGTGCCCACGCAATACAACTCTCCCGTATTCATTCTTTGAGCAGCTACAAAAAAATCATCTTCTGTGCCTCCGTAAGTTGGTGCACCCATAAACACTCCACCTATATTCAGAATCATCACAAAAGCGTCCTTTTTTCCTGCCCCTGTGAACTTTAAATATCCCGGTAAAATGATTTGTTCAGAGGTAACGAAAATACCAGTATAGCTGTAGTCGTCTGAAGCCACTACCTCATAGGAAAGCAAAAGACTTCCGGAGCTGTCATAGCTGCC
>JALOTI010000366.1 GCA_025457985.1 Leptospira sp. | reverse complement strand
AAGCGCAAATGTAGATTGTACCAGATTTGAATGATTACGGCCAATTAACGCAAATGATCTTCCCTTTTGGATAGAATATCTTACACTTAGCTCTTTGGCCAAGCTTAGACTTCGTTTATGCAATTCATGAAATGTTAGGGTACGACCTTTCTCAGACAAGGCGATTTTCATTGGGTGAATTTTAGCCGAATAGTGCAAGACTGCCATCGCATTACTTCCATTCTTCCATACCGCATAAGCAAGCCAAAACAGACCTTTAGGAGAAATTAGATTCAGCGTATATAATTTCTTCCACGGAATCATTTTTCGCTCCTTTTGATTTTGTGGAACATCCAAAAGTTAATGATTGAGCGGAAGATAAAACTTATGGTTTCCATCAATGGAAGCCACCATGGCTTATAGCAGGAGCCTCGGTTTATCACCTTTTTAAAAATTATATTGGCAACATGATCGGGGTGCATGGCTGGATAATTTTTATAGGCATCATAGGCGACCATTTTTGTTCGGACTAATGGTAAATAAATGGACGTCATGGCCACGCCCTTGGCTCTTAATTCCGGAGCAACCGAACGAAACCATTGATCAAAGGCAACCTTGGAGGATTGGTAGGCCGACCAAAATGGCGCGGGAAGGAGAAGAACATTGGCCGCCGATATCTGGATAATTTGCCCGTTGCTTTCAATAAGTCTTTGTATTAGTGAAAGAGAAAGTCTTACGGGCGCATGGAAATTTATCGCCATACTTCGTTCTACATCATGGTACCTGTCGGTAGATTCCAAAACAGATCTTCTTATACTTTTACCTGCATTGTTTATTAAAACATCCAATCGACCTTCTTTTTCGACAATGCTGTTGATTACTTTTTGGCAAGACACTGGATCTGTGACATCCAATTGAAAATGATCTATTCCCTGTCCTGACGATCTAGAAGAGCCATACACCTTATGTCCCAAGGATTTTAAATGGTGGAATACCGTCTCACCAATGCCACGAGAACTACCAGTTATCAATATAATTTTTGGTTTCATACTTTCTCCTAATGTAGACATCATCTACATAAAATAGATTCGTCAACCAAAAAATGTAGACATCGACTACATTTTATCAATTAAAAACTCTGGAACAAACTTTGAAATTTTAAAAAAAAAGGAATTGCGATTGCGTCAGGAACAGAGCGATTCTCACTTGAGTTTTGGGAAAGGGCGATTGAAATTACTAAGAAGTTTTAAATACAAGTTCGAATACAAGTTTACAGCAAAGAAATATTGGATTGATCTGAACTTCATGCCCCAAATCAAAATTTTTGGATCCCAGTAACCAAACCATACGAATGAAAGAAAAAAAATTTATTATTTTATTTATCGTTCTATCTACCTTCTTTTCTTTTTTCTTTGGAATTATCCAGATACACAATATCCATAAAAAAAATCTGATCGAATTAAACTTAGATATTTCTGAAGGACAATTCTATGGATTTCATTTTCACTTTTACGGTGATGCAGGATTTAAATGGCTTCAAATTCAAGATTTAAAATCTAAAAATTTTTTTGATATTTCCTGTTCCTATCCTGGGAAAGAATTTGATCCCAATTTCTCTTTTTCGGAACAAACTGGTGTCATTACAATCCAAAATGAAACTTGTTACTATCTATTTCCGTATGCACTTTCTTATATTATGTATCTTCCAACTCTTTTGGGAGGGCAAATTGGAATCTTAATTTTTCAGCATATCCTAGTAGGATTCATTCTTTATTGGATGTTTAAGATTGGAAAAATTATCAATTTAGATTTTTGGAAAATTTTTATCTCTATTATTCTTATTAGGTTTGGAACATCCTATGGACTTTCTGTTTTTGATTTAGAAGAACATATACTTACTGGCTTTATCTTTACTTTTTCTATCTATAGATTGCTTATAAAACCTAACAATTTCCAAATCTGGTTCTCTGGATTTTTAATCGGGTCATTATTTTTGATTAGGCCCGAAACTGTTGTAAATATATTCGTTTATCCATTAGCCATTTCTTATCTTTCAAAGAATTATGACATAAAAACAAAAAAGAGCAGATTGCTATTAGGAATTTTTGGTATTTCCTTAAGTATACTTTCTATTTGTTTGCTCAATCAATCATTGGTCAATCACCCTCTAGGAATCAAAGCCTTTGATCCAATACACTATGTTTCGTTTGGTGAGAGAATTTCAGGACTCATTCGAAATCTATTTTTTTATTCTCCATTTTATTTTAATCCTCTTTTTTTTCAAATGCCAATCTTTGTTTTAGCTTTGTTAGATTTTAGATTCAATAAATTTATAAAATACAATTTTGAAATAAAATTTCTTTTTTCTTTCCTTTACACAATTCCTATCTTAGTACTAGTAGCACCTACATCAGCCACTTATTATTTAGGTCTCAGATTCATTTACTATTTATATCCCATTTTGATATTGTTGGCTCTTTATGTGGTGGATTTAAATTCGCTAAAGAGAAAGGTTTTATTCTTCTGTCTATGCACTTGGAGTCTCATAACTTTTGCATTAAGCCTAAAGATCTCTTTTTCTATATACAAAGGATACGATTCAAATTACCAATCACTGCAAAATCATAAACAAGATATTGTTTTTGTCCGGGATATAGGAGCTCTCATGAGTCTGTCCGATTTATATTTAGAAGGTAAAAATATTCTCGTCTTTGAAGAGCGGTTCTTACCTGTGCTAATCCAAAATGTCAAAAAGAACTATCCATATACTGAGATTAGCATCATCCAAAGCCAATATCTAAGTAAACCTGATGATCCGAATTTCTTAATCAAAGGGTATGAAATAAAGTCCAAATTCGAAAAGTCCTCTATTAATATTCATACCTATAAACCATTAAACAAATAGTCATTCGCTGCAAACAATACGATAGATGGAACTTTCATCTGGTGAGGGCTCTATATATGCGCTAAAAAGAGACACGACTTGATCGACGGTCCTTCGATACACTTTGTTACTCAGGAAAGGGTTTTTTAACGAAAACGATCTCGAGATGCACCAGGCGCATTTTACTGGGACCTAGTCTCCCGAACACTTCCATTCCATTTATGTTATTGAGCTCAGCGCAAGCACTGAGTATTCCGTCCCGCATAACGGAAACCATTTCTGGATATGGGGATTTGGTTGTGGGAAAACTCGTAAGAAATTCCTATGTGGTAAAAGCAAACAATGCTAAACTAGATAGGCGCAGAAATTACGAAGTGCCAAAAGGTCCGGGGAATGGTCACAGTTATATATGAGAAGAGCATGGATCGTCATCTTTCTGTCAATTTTGTTTTGCAAAGCAGAACAACCAAAAGTGA
>JALOTI010000365.1 GCA_025457985.1 Leptospira sp. | reverse complement strand
AATTTCAGCATCAATTTTTTTGGGAAGACGAATTCAACCATTTCATGAATAAGACTATCCATATCTTTCCAAAGAGTATGTAGAAAGACTTTCCGATCTAACGGGTGCGGAAAAAGAAAGGTTATACAAAGGACTTTGGGTAGATGTTGAAGGCTTAGTTTATCCGATGTTTGAACAGGCTATAGTTGAAGATTTCCCTATTCCAGAATCTTGGGATTGTGCCGGTGCAGTTGACTTTGGTTATACGAATCCATTTGTATTCCTTTGGTTTTTCTACGATAAATCGAATGAGACATGGTATCTAGCAAAGGAGCACTACGAGGCAGAAAAGACTGTTCGGGAACATTGTAAAGTTATCAAAGACTTTAGGATTCCAAATACTTTCACTGTCGCTGACTGGGATGCTGAAGATCGAGCCACCATGGCAGAAAATGGGATTACGACAATTCAAGCCGACAAAGATATCAGTACTGGACTACAGGCAGTTATGCAGCTTCTTTCAAATCAGAAGGGACTAAAGTTAAAGATTTTTAGATCCTGTGTGAAAACTATCGAAGAGTTTTCTGTGTATTCTTGGGAACCAACCAAAGAAGGAAAAAATTCTAAAGAACATCCAGTGAAATCATTTGATCACGCGATGGATGCCATTCGCTACTTTGCAAATAAAGTCCTTGGAAAGAAATATAATATCATAACCCGAGATTTGGAAAAAGTCCGAGCGGAAGAATCAAAACGTAGGAAACCAATGAGTGCAGATGATGTTCGGGCAAATCGTTTGAAAATGATGGGAATCGATCCTGGCTATTTCACCAAAAAAAGGTAATCCGATAAAAAAACGCAAAATAGCCTATAGATAAACTAATTCTATAGGATTTTTAAAAATGGAAGAAACAAGTAACCCAATCCCAGCGGAAGAGGATTTAGATGATAAATCCTCTGAAGATTCCACCAAAGCTCAATTAAATGAAAGTGAAACAAAGACTCCCTCCGAAGACAGTGCGCAATTGCCAGTGGAGGAAAATAAGGAAGCTATGTTGGCCGAGCTTTTTATGAAGCTTCCGGATAGGGACCGAAGAGCAATTTATGATCTGGCAGTTTCTATGATTTTCAACAAAAACAAGCCAGATTCAGTAGTGTACCAAATTCTCAGAAAAACGGGAAGCAAGCTGATCCAAAACAAACTAGTCTAGTGATTCGAGAAAGCCCTTTTCATCCATATCGATTTGTAAGAGAGCTTCAATATGCCTATGCTTTGTATTTTCTAAATCTACAATTTGCACTAGTAGGAAATACTGACTCCTCAATAAAAATCAAGATAGAGAAGGGCTTTTTTTCTTCTACCAAAGAGCTTTTTGGAAAGATAAGATCTGGATTCTTTGGAGATCTATTACAGAAACCGAAGTTCAAAGGTCCATCAATTCATGTTTCTTACAATCTAGAAATAGATTATAAAAAGATTCCGAAATCAAGAGGAGTTTTAGAGTTCCCGGAAGGAACTTTAAAGAGAGAAGAGTTAGAAGAAACAGATAAAGCAATCTTTGATTTTCTGGCATCTGATTGGAATGATATCTATCAACAAACAAGAGATAAAGCAACTATCCTTGGTCATATTTCTGAATTCATGATTGGAAAAGGTGCCAAAGTCAAAGATATCAAAGAGATGTCCATTCCGGAATTTAATTCCGAGATTACAAATAAATACTCCCTTCCTGGCTTAGATCAAATTGAAGACCTAATGAAGGAAACAGGTTTGGATAAAGATAGAGCATACCAACTAATTTATGCGCAGTCCAAGGGAGCAGAATGGCTGGCCGTTTATGATGAAAATTATAATAGGTCGGGGACGGCCTATGAATTAATCACCAAAATGTATAGACAACAAATATCTGAGGCATTGATACGGGGTGCGACATTGAGTGATATCCGTTCTGTTTTAGTATCGCCTGATGATGACGAAATCAAAGAAGCATTGGAATTATTCGAGGAAGGGCTTACTGAAAAAGAAAGATTCAGAAGAGAAAGTGACTATGAGTTTGTGGTTCGGAAACATTTGAACCGGGACATGCAGAGATTTGCTTTTACTGAAGTTCAGATAAATTACAATAATGGTCTACTCTTGAGACTAGCGAATGAGACGGACAGAGAGAAAGGAACTTATGTGAGGTTCACCAAAGGATGAAATTCGATCCTGTTAGTTGTGAGAAGTGTCTGGAGTTTGAGGGAACCATAGCGCGGGTTTTCTCATCCCAAGAGGAGTTCATGGTCTCTCCATTCTATGGAGGTGAAGACAAACTCATCAACGATCCAATTGCTGATGTTGCAGTTTGGCCAGGGAAGTCGAATGCACTTTTTGGATCTGACATGGACTCATGGTGGTTATGTGCTCCAGTACATCCGAATTGCAGCCACATTTATGAGCATTACGATATGGAAGAAATGCCAGATTTTGATGAAGGAATTTCCGGACTTCGAAAGGAAATGGGAAAGGAATTTGCAAAACAGTTTGGTAAAGATTTCCCTCTCGCTCGGGCATTAAAAAAATCCTCACTTTTCATTTCAGGAGTTTGGGAAGAATGCGAGTGTTCCCACCATTCATTGGCATTTTCCGATAATGACAATTGGCTTCATGATTATTTGGAATGGAAGCTTCAAAAGTAATTGTAGGAAAAATCACAAAGTATTTCCCCTTTGACAGATCTCAAAATAAAGGCGGATTCGGATTCGTTGAACATGAAGGACAAGAATTGTTCTTTAACATCAAGTATGTCGAAATCCCAATCGAAGAAATAAAAGTCGGTCTTGATGTTCAATTTGAGACTCGCATGGGTTTCGATCGCAAGAAAAACGAAAAAACTACCCAAGCAACAAAATTGAGATATGCCTAAGAAAATTGGTAGGGGAGGGGAAACTCCCTTTCCAATTTCAACAAAGCCAAACATATTCACACCTCTTCGCAATGAAGAGTTGTTGGAGAGAAGAGGCGAATCTGCTTATTGGTTCAGGCTTACTCAATGCCCTTGTCCTAAAGAGATAAGAGTACCCGACTGTAAATTTTGTAATGAAGGCCTTATGAAGTCTTTCCAAGAGGATCTCCAAATTGAAGAAGAGATTTCATGGAAAGTTGAAGGTAGAAGAATTTATCTGAGATATGGTCCAATAAAATCAGTCTCAAAGATTTTCTATTATTTCAGAGAGCAAAAGTTAGAGCTGACAGTTCAAGAAATCAAAGACGATTATGTTTTGGTTTTGGAAGAGCTTGAGTACTATCATCAAGTTCAAGTCGATTACAAAGTCAAACTGATAAGTGAAATTGAGACAGTTGTAAACGCCGATAGCAAAGTCGTA
>JALOTI010000364.1 GCA_025457985.1 Leptospira sp. | reverse complement strand
GCATAACTTTCTTTCATGAATTGTCTTGCCATCTGTAAATCACTAGCACGTCTAACAAAAGATAGTGCGATGTAATCTACGCCAAGAGACAATGCAAATTGAAGGTCTTCTATATCCTTTTCGGATAGAGCTGGAGCCGAGATAGGAGTTCCTGGAAGATTGATTCCTTTGTTGTCTTTTAATGTGCCTCCAATTACCGTCTCCAACAAAGCCTTTTCTTTGGTTTTTGATTTTACGATGAAGGATAGTTTCCCATCGTCAACGAGGAGCCTGTGACCGGGCTCAATATCATTAAGAATATGGGCATAGGTGCAACCAATCTCTGTTGCATCACCCAAAAAATCTGCTTTATTATTAATTGAAATCGTATCACCTGATTTGAGTTCGATGGGACCGGTTTTTAACTTTCCTGTCCGAATTTTTGGCCCTTGTAGGTCAGCTAAGATTCCAAGAGAAGAACCCGTTTCTTGTTCGCAGTCGCGAAGTAATTCAAATACCTCTTTGTGGTATTCATGAGTGGAGTGCGAAAAATTCATCCTAGCCACATCCATTCCAGCATAAATGAGACTTAAGATGGTCTCTCGGTTAGCGGAAGCAGGGCCAATCGTACAAATAATTTTGGTTCGTTTGGATGGGATTTTACGTGGTTCTGACATATTACTAAATTTTACTATTTTTTGTTTTTCCTGCAAGTAATTTGTTCGGATTGAATTGACTTGTGACTTTTTTCACAAAAATATCAGATTAATGACATCAAATGGGTTAGCTTTAGTTTACCACTCTTCCTATAATTTGGAACTCCCTGGGCATGTATTCCCTGCGCATAAATATTCTCATCTTTACAATCGAGTGAAACGGGATCCGGTATTTGCTTCTTGGGATATTCTTCTTCCCAAAAAGGTTGAAGACCATGATCTTGAATTAGTACATACGACTGCTTACCTAGATGATCTGTTTGGTTATGAGCATACGGAACGTACGATGTATTCCGAATTACCACTCAATCAAAGTATAGTAGAAAGTTTTATGTATGGCGTAGGTGGGACTGTTCTTGCATCCGAGCTTGCCGATAAACATAAGTTTGCTTTTAATATGGGTGGCGGATACCACCATAGTTTTCCAGACCGCGCAGAAGGATTTTGTTACTTAAATGATGTAGCGATTGCTATACGGAAACAAAAATTAAACAAACCTGACACAAATGCTTTGGTTATTGACTTAGATTTACACCAAGGAAATGGGAATTCGTATATTTTTCAATATGATGACAAGGTTTACACATTTTCCATGCACCAGGGGAATATTTATCCAAAGAAGGAAAATTCTAATTTGGATGTAAATCTAGAACCTGGTATAAAAGATGACCAATATCTGAGTCTATTGCATGAATCCTTGCAAAAAATTAAGAGTGAATTTGATTCTTCAGTTGTTTATTATATTGCAGGGGCAGATCCCTACGAGGATGACTCGCTTGGAGAACTTAAGATAACGATGAAAGGATTAAAGGAAAGAGATAAAATTATCAGAAAGTTTTGTGAAGACCAGGGTATACCTTGTGTCGTTACACTTGCTGGTGGATATGCAAGAGACTTTCGAGATACCGTAGAAATTCATTTTAATACCATTACTGCCTTTGGGGAAAAATAATGGGTGTATTTTCATCAACTGATAAAAAGAAAAATCAATCAGATTGGTTAAATCTGGATGAATTATCATTAGTTGATGTATCCCGCGAGTTAAATACTTCACTCAATATGGAACCGAAACTTTTTAATCGGTTTCGTAAAGAAGAAATAGATGATCTCTTAAAAGAATCTGGTCTCCTTCATGCGGTTGAAGTAAGGGGATTTCCAAAATCTTTCATTGAACTCGAAGTATTGAATGATTATGATAATCGAATATATATAAAAACTGCGGATAAAAGAATACTCGTTCATATGCGACTTAAAGTATCACAATTTCAAATGAAGGGTGATGATGAGCAGTTTCCAATGATTTATATTGATTGGCTTCTCACTCAAAATCTAAAATTTGAGCCTGGCGGGTTAAAAAAAGAACTTTATTTTGGCCAAGAGTATCCAGGGCTAAATGTCCTTAACGAATTCACGATATTCATTTTAAATTTGTCAAAAACTCTTGGTACTTCTGGTGCCTTTAATGTTCCTGAATACTTCCACGATGCTGTTTTATTCTCTAGAAAGTTTCGATTTATAGACCCCGAAAAAGAGGGAACTTTTCGAGCCCTGATTAAATCGTTTCGAGGGATCAACTTGAGAAACCTATCTTCTAGAATCCATCAGAATAAAGTTTGTTTTGATGATGGCGAACCGTACCAGTGGAAGTACGGTGAGATGATTTCTTGCACAGATGTTTATTTAGAAAAAAAGGTATTTCAAGAATCCTATTTTAAAAAAGTGGAAGAAGTGAAGGAAAAGACTAAGTTTCGGCTAATCCAGCCAAAATAGTTTTTCCTCCTATGTCTCTATGATCGATTATGCATTCAAACCTGAAATCTTAATTATCGACGATGATTCTGAAATTTGCGAAACGCTTGAACTTCTAGTGAATGGTTTGGGTTTTTTTGCTAGATATTTTACCAATCCATCCCAAGGGTTAGAATACTTTGAAAGAGAAAGAAACCCTGTTGTTTTTTTAGATGTAAACATGCCCCAGATGTCTGGACTGGATGTGCTTCAAAAAATAAAGTCAATGGAATCCAAAACCCAGGTTTTGATGATAACTGGGGAACATGATATACAGACTGTTGTTTCTTCACTCTATCACCGAGCTTCTGACTTTATTTTAAAGCCTTTTTTACTTAAATCTATTGAGGCTGCACTATCTCGGGGTCTTGAATATTATAATGTTCTTAAAGAAAGAGAATCTAGAGACGAGGCTATCAATAGAGATTTGAGACTTGCGGCAAAAATCCAATCAAAAACTATGAATCTTCCTCAACTCAAAAGAAAGATTTATGCCGATGTTAAGCCAGTAAATTATGTTTCTGGTGATTTTTACCAAGTAACTCAGTTAGACCAAGATAGATCTTTAATTCTAATGGGCGACATTGAAGGTCATGGTGTAACTTCTGGTCTTATCGCAATCTTAATGTCTACCGTACATAAAGAACTTGCTCGCACAACTACAACTAAACCTAGTGAACTTCTATCTCGACTTAATGCGGAATTATATCGAGCTATTGGAACGCATAGTATGACTGCAAGTAGTATCTTGGTTGACCACTTTCAAAAAAAGATAATTTATGCAAGAGCCGGGCACCCTTTTCCTATTATTTTCAAAAGAGATTCTCGGGCGATAGAGATTTTGCAAGATATGTCAGGTCAAA
>JALOTI010000363.1 GCA_025457985.1 Leptospira sp. | reverse complement strand
AAAGATCTTCCGACTTTACTCAGTCTCTACGATTGGGTAGCACGATAGATTTTTTTACTCAAACCGAAGGAAATATATTCCTTTCCTCCACTGCCGACTTAAGTTTCTTTTTTCACTTTAATCCTGGATCCGCACTTGATCCCTACCTGCGAGTTGGTGGAGGCGCCGGTCGGGAACAGCTTTTTGGAGGTCAAGTAAATCGGTTATTCGGTGCTTTTGGTCTGAGGTATCATGTCAGCGATCGTATATTTGTGTTTGGTGAGATCGAACATTCTAATGTTTATGTAGTGAATTTTAAGGCACCAAATAATGGGTATCGAAACAAAGGAAATTATGAAGAAACTTTTGCCAAATTTGGAGCAGGGCTGTCTTTTCAGATCGGATCTCTTAATTCCACCGAACCAAAGGAACCAGTTCCAACACCAATTGATCGAAATATAGATGAAACGTATGTACCGAAAGAAAAACCAACGGAAGCCAATAACCAGATCCGATTCTTAGCAAGTGATCTATTTGATCTACCTGATCTAAGAGTTCATTTAGAAGGAAGGGCAACCATTGATGCAATTGCCCGTAAGTTGAAGAATGAATACGTTGGCTATGATGTTGTGATCATTACCACCACAACTCCTTTTGAGCCAAATCATGAAGGTTGGTCAGAAAATTATGAGTTGGGTAAGGATCGTGCAAGAATGATTGCGAAACTCTTACGCGAAAAGGGTGTTGAGCCCAGTCGCATCATTGAAACAACAAAAGGTTCTTCCAATTACAAATTGGATTCAGTCGAACGAGTCATTTTTGAATTCAGGTTGCGACCTTAAGCAAAAAAAAACGAATCAATTGATTTGAGCTTAGAACACTGCCTTAATTTGTATCCAATAGGTTCTTCCTTCGTAGGAAGGTGTTCCTTGAGCTAAGGTTACGTCTCCCGCAACACTGTTGATTGGATACAAATTCTGTGCGTCTAAAATATTTCGCACCGACACAATCATGTACATATTCTCGAAAAAATTCCATTGGCAACCACCATTGAGCATATGTATTCCTTTTACATTGGCTCCCGTTGGGGCAAACCAATTGTAATTATAAAGGTAATTGAGACCTATAGATACAGAACTGACAGGATATAATAAAATATTCAGCCTTGTTACATTTTCTGGATAGGCTCTGAAATGTTTATTCCTTGTATCACTTGTAAGATATTGTGAATTGTGTAGCTCCGTACTGGCACCCAATACTTTTACAGCAGAGTGACTGATTGAGATATCATATTTAGTTTGTTTTAGTCCGAGAGAAATTTCTCCACCACCTTGTCGCAGAATACCTGGGGTATTTCTAAAGAAAAAATATCCACCCCAATCTCCAGGTTCATCGGTTCCGATTCGAGGTGTTTTATTTGTATCCGGGTTGGGGTAGATCACCCCTACATCAATTACGTTTTCTATCATATTATAAAATAAAACAGTATCAATGTAATATTTTTGGCTGGGTCGAATTTTGGATGCGATTTCAAAACTTCGCATCTTTTCTGGCTCTGCCTGGGGAATGTTTCGAAAGATTGTCGGGTTTTTGTTTGGATCAACATTTGGTATTTGTGCCTGTTCGACGGCTCCAAAATTTTCACTTCTCAATAGACCATCTTTTTGGTATCCACCTGTATACGATACACCGACGGCTCCTCGAAAACCTTCTTGGTAAGAAAATCTGAAATTAGATTCTCTTGAGTGCGTGTAAATTGTCCCCAATCTTGGAGAAATATTAGAACCCCAAAATGGATGTTTGTCATAACGAAATGCACCAAATAAATCCCATTTATCGCTAATTTTATGTACGTCTTCCACAAAGAAACTTCCAACTGGGATAGATCTCGGAAAAACAAAACGATTTGTTTCATTTACTTGTAGTGTACTTGTTGGTGAGATTGTGTTATTATTCTCCTTCTGAAAAAAACTTCCTGCTTCTGCTCGGTTAACGATAAAATTATTACCTGAGTCATCTTTTTGTCCCAGATCATATTTGCGATATTCTATACCGATAGCCAAAGTATTTTTGGAACTTATATCCCAGTTTAAAATACTGCTTCCTCCATATCGATTTTCTCTAGTGCCAGCTAGACGAACTCCGCTATGTGAAAAAAAACCAAAATCATCTTGGGTGAAAAACGATTTCGTTGTTAGGCGAAGGGATTCAGAAAAATGATGTGTATACGCACCGGCAAGGTTTCGTATTTGGCTATCCACTTCATTGCGATCTCTATAAAAATTATATAAATCCCTTCGCTGGTCTGCGATAAAAGTTTGCAAACTGAAATTTTTGTATTCGATATTGCCGATGAGAGTTTGGTTCCTATTTCGTTCCAAACGGTTCCCACTGGAAGCTGCAATATTCGAATAAAAGTCTCCACCATTCGAACGGAAAGTATTGAAGGTTTCTTTTTCTCTTGGGTCAAAAATCTGCTCAAAACCTCTTACTTCAGCTCCTTCGTATTCTCTCTCTTTTGTCCATCCTTCGCTGCGAAGTTTTTGGCCATTATAAGACATTCTCGAAAGATAGAAGTAAGTCTTGAGATCTTCAACTAACTGTCCTTTTGCTCCAGATTGTATAGATAGATTTCTATATTGGTCTTTCCCTAGACCCGCAGTGATTTCAGTATTTTGATATGTGGTAGGATTTTTTGTAATTATATTGATTACTCCTAATAGTGCACCTTGACCAAGAGTTACAGATCCAGGACCTCGGATCACTTCGATTCTCTCTATGTAATCCAAATTCATACTATTAATAATTGAATCTGGTGGACCAAACTGCCACTCTGTATTGAGATTAATTCCGTTTAGCAAAAGTAATACTTTTGAATTCGAGTCAGGCGCTAGTCCGCGAAAACCTGCAATCGTATCATCTTGGTCTTCCACCTTAAAAAAACCAGGAACATAAATCATTAATAGATCATTTAAGGTTCTTGCACCCGACAGTCGAATTTGTTCTGAGCGAATCACAGTCACAGAAACTGGTTGTTTGTTGGCTTCTTTTAATACGTTTGATGCTACACTAATATTTTGTTCAGCTAAAATCTGAAAAACTTCGGATTTTTGTTTTTCTAAATCAACAGTTGCGGAACTGAAGTTTTTTAACTTAGCGATTGGAGTATCCAATACATGTTCTTGGATATTATGAGGTTTTTTAATTCGATTGGGATTAGATCTCAAGCGGAGAATTAATTTTTTTGCAATTTCATTCCATGTTTGATATTTGTCTTTTGAAAATTCTGATGGATCTAATTCAATGCCCTCAATTTTGTTTTGCAGACGAGTTTGGCTCATAGCATCCAGTAATTCACCAGTGCTAGGTT
>JALOTI010000014.1 GCA_025457985.1 Leptospira sp. | reverse complement strand
TTCATCATTGAGGAACTTACTGATTTAGTAGAACAGGCAATTCTCAATGAGTTTCATAGACTTACTGAAAGGGGAGGAGTACTCGGTGCTATGGAAAGGATGTATCAAAGAAATAAAATTCAGGAAGAATCTCTCCATTACGAGATGCTGAAACATACCGGCGAATATCCTATTATTGGCGTTAACACCTTCTTAAACACACAAGGATCTCCTACGGTCATTCCAGGTGAAGTAATCCGTTCCACTGACGATGAGAAAAAACAACAGATCACAAATTTGCAGTCATTTCAAAATCGAAATCTTGACCTTCGAAATATAAGACTTGAGCGTCTCAAACAAGTTGCCCGTGCGAAAGAAAATATCTTTTCAGAGCTTTTGGAATCAGTAAAACTGGCGTCTTTAGGGCAGATTTCTCATTGTTTGTACGAAGTGGGAGGTCAATACCGTAGAAATATGTAAGAAATAAATTCGTTAGGTGAGAAATATCATGAACTCTTGGGAATTAATAAAAAAACACAAATTGGGAATTCCGATTCTTTGGGATTTCGTAATGGTGTTTGTGGTTTTAGGCAACTTAGGACTTATTATTTTTGATCTATCCTACCTCACTCTGAGACCATATTACTTTCATAATTTTCCTAAGATTGTCGAAATGTATGACAAACCTATTTTGGGAATCGAGCCACACCGTATGACGTCAACATATACAGAGTTTGTGGATGATTTAAATTTTTTAACGAAACTCAGAAATGAGGAATTTAGAGAAGAAGAAAGAGTTAATGTTATACATAAAATTTCTTCCTTATTAACAGAATTGAAGGGTCAAATTTCAAGTGAAAGATTTGATCAATTGTTAGTTGACTTCAATAATCTGCGAAATTTACCAGACCCCAACATAAGAAGGAAAAAAACAGAGGATCTATTCCTTCAAATGAATGAACTATTGAGTGTCATGGAAGAGACGGATCAAATTTCTGAATTTAGTGAATTAACTGAAAAATATTCTTTTATCAACCGTTTATCGAATCCTTTAAACGAAACTAAAGAAACTCTAACAATCATCCAAAGAATGGATAAAAAAATGTTAGAAATCGTTGAAACAAATCCATTCAGTATTTCAGGACAAACTGCACTCTTCCGAGAAATTCAAGAGGAAATAAAAGCCGACTATCAAAAATCTCGAACCAAAGCTAGGGATTTAAAACTAAGACAAGAGTTAGATACAATTCTAAATAAAGACCGAATTCCATCTACAGTTGTAGCATTTGCCTGGTTTTGGCGAGATTCAAATCGAAGTCTAGAGGAAAAAATTCAAATCTTCAATTCTACGTACAGAGAGAAATTCGATTTAAATTATTACCGAGCCATTGCATCTGATGGAAATTTTGTAAATAATTATCTATTGTTAGATGCTCCATTTTTATTCTTTTTTATCGCTGAATTTTCAATCAGTTGGTTTCTTGCAATAAGAAATAAAACTTATATTGCCTGGTTTTTGTATCCAATTTATCATTGGTATGACGTTTTGGGTTTGATACCTTTAGTTGAATTTCGCTTCTTTCGATTGATTCGTGTTTATAAAATATATTTAATGCTTCAGACAAATCAGTTCACTCGTATTCTGGGGAACGATCTAATTAGTAGAACAATACGATACTATTCAAATATCATAAAGGAGGAAATATCTGACTTAGTTACGATTCAGATATTGACAGAAACTCAAAATGAAGTTAAATCCGGAAATTCATTAGACCAACTTGTCAATGCGATTGATCAAAACCGTTCCGAGCTTAAAAAAGTTGCTATAAATAACATAGCTAAATCTGCGCAAAATCCAAATCTCCAAGCATTGATAGAAAATCTAGTTACAGAAATTTCCGAAAGAGTCTCTAAAAATTTAAAGCCTATTTCGCTTCTTCCGACAGGATTTCAAGATAAAATCGCTCATCAAATGAGTGTATCAATCTACCAAGCAGTTTCTTCGGCTAGTATTGCTTTGGCGAACGATCCGTCCGGAAGAAAATCAATCGAAAATTTAATCGATTACTTAATAGATGAGATGTTACTCGTAGCACAAGATCCCGATATGGTAAAACTCAATACAAATATCACAGTCGCTCTGATTGAAAATATGAAGAAATCAATTGCTGAGAAAAAATGGACTAAAACAGAGATTAGTAATAGTTAGTTTAGATTCCACCAACTAGACCTTTTAGGTATGGTGGAATTTCTGACTTAATGTACATCGATTTACCAGAGAATGGATGGAAAAATTGAATGGAGTAGGCGTGAAGAGCCATCCGCGTAAATTTTTCCTTCCTTGGCAAACCATACTTATGATCGCCCACAATGGGATGAGTTTTGTCCGCAAAATGTACGCGAATTTGATTCTTACGACCAGTTAAAAGTTGTACTTCCAAAAGCGAATATTTGTTAGTTTCTTTTATTACTTTATATTTTGTTTCTGACCATTTTCCCAATTCTTTGTCTTTCGTTGAATAGACCATTTTTGCCTTGTTTTCTGTGAGGTAAGAACCAATAATTCCTTCTTTTTCTTCCCAAATTCCGTGACTTACTGCATAATAGATTTTTGTATTTTGATCCCAATTCGATTGGAGGTTCAATTTTGCAACTTCCGATTTTGCAAAAATCAAAATTCCAGATGTATCTCTGTCTAGCCTGTGTACAATAAAAATTCGATTTTTAGATCTTTGACCTTTTTTTACATAATCCATCAGCGATGCATAAGCGGTTTTAGACTTTTCTCTTTCAGAAGAAATGGTTAAAAGGCCCGAGGGTTTTTCGACTACGAGAATGTCTCGGTCTTCAAATAAAATATTCAATCCGTTCGGTAAATACCGTGTACTTGTCATTTTGCTTGTCTCTCAACTTAAAATCGGCAATAAAAAATCAACAAGGGATTTATAAATATTTCTTGAATAAATTTTCTAAACCGATCTACTCAGTGGGCGCCCTGTTTTGAATTTGGTAAGTATAGAAATTGGCTATTAAAAGATTCTTTCGTTCAAACCTCTTTGTCAGGAGGTATTTTGCAATCTCGATTCTTTTAAGCTTTTTGGTAACTGTATCTGTTATGTCTGATCAAACTCTAATTCTTAAACCGATTCAAACAAAATCATTTGGTTGGCGAGTTTTAAAAATTGAACTAGAGGAAACATCTGGACCCGTTGCACCAGAGTTTCGATCCGATTTAAACATCCAGCTTTTAGCAACACAGCAGGGATTTTATTTTCAAAGGTCTGAATCCAAAGGAAAACAAAATCCAAAATTCAAAAGAATCCAAATCGATGAAGATACATACGCCAGTTATATGAAAGATTTACTTAATTTAGGAATTCATAATTTTGAAACTGAATCGTATCCTAAAAATCCTATAATGGGCATCAGCTATAATTCTGTGAAATTTACTATGGGCGGTAAGTCACGAATATTTTATTATCGGTTACAAGATCTGGAAAATCCAAAGCGCAAACATAAAAATGATATTATATTATATTTAAAGAGGATCCAATGAAGAAACAGTTTAAACTTAGCGTAATCCTAATATTCTTCGGGTTTACATCACTAATTGCCCAGGAATTTGATCCGAATAGTGTTCGCTCCGCTGATTGTAAACCTGGAAAGTTTTCCTGTGGTTATCTGCCTGCGCCAAAAGAAATACAAGATAGCATCCCGCTTAAACGAGATTTTAACAGCTTTGACGATCTACCAACTTCGATTGATTTATCCTCTAAGATGCCACCGGTCGGTAACCAAGGCCAACAAAATAGTTGTGTTGCATGGGCTTCCGGTTATGCGATCAAATCCTATCTTTTAAAAAATGGGGGACAAATTTCAGAGTACGATCCTCCGTTTGCAGGCGGAAAAGGACAGAACGTATTCTCACCAGCATTCATCCACAACCAACAAAACGGCGGAAAAGACCAAGGTTTATACTATTACAAAACGATGGAATTTCTTCAGAAAAGTGGAGTTGTTCCTTGGAGTAGTATGCCGTATTCGGAGAAAGACTTTCGATCCCAACCATCCCAATCCGTAAAAGAAGAAGGTTTAAAGTATAGAATTAAATCATACTCAAGATTGAATATGAAAAATCCGGATGATTTAAAACGTGTATTAGCATCTGGGAATGTAGTTCTTTTTGGAATCATCATCGATGACGCTTTTTATAAACTCAAAGGTGCAGAGGTGTATGACCAAAACGGTGGAAAAAGTTACGGTGGACATGCAATGACAATCGTAGGTTACGATGATTCAAAAAAATCAAAATCTGGTCGAAAAGGTGCATTTAAGATCCAAAACTCGTGGGGTACATATTGGGGAGATAAAGGCTATGGATGGATTTCATATCATATGATGGCAAAGGTTGGACAAGAGGCCTACTCTATGATAGATGAGAAAAAAATACAGCACACAACAAATTCCACAAATACGGAAGTTTCTATCGTACCAGCAATTACACCCCAAAAACCTACTGATCTCAACCCACCTAACCAGATTCAGGTTTCGAGGGGCGAATTTCCCAACAAAATAATTTTAACTTGGAACTCCGTAGATAAAGCGTTAGTTTACCTTCTGCAGCGACTTGAAGACTCAGGAAATTATGAAGATCTAGGCTATAGTGAGACTAGTACTTTTTCCGATTATAGCGTAACACCAAATACGAATTATCGTTACAGAATCATTTCAATGTCTTCAGATCAAATCTCAAATCCGTCCATCGAGATGGAAGGATTTACCTCTGCCAAAGCAGTGAATGGTGGAAAATTGGAAAAAGTAGTCGGTATTATTGGAAAATCATTTATCGATAAAGGTCAGAACAAGGTTTCTATTCAATGGTCTGAAGTGGACGGAGCCAATGCATATATCGTAGCAAAGGCAACTACTGGAAACTCTTGGAAAAACTTAGGCCTAGTAAAGACCACAAATTTTACCGACAATACACCCGTGCAAGCATCAAATAACGTTTATCGCATAGCAGCTGCAATAGGAAATAAACAAGCGGGAGATTGGAGTGATTCTTTTGGAATCTTTGTTGAAAACGAAAATTTTGCGCCTACACAAGTAACCGATCTTCGTGCAAGTTTTGGTGATTATGCTGACAAGGTTGAACTTTCTTGGAAGCAAAGCCCTGGAGCTACCGTATACTATCTGTATCGTTTTGATCAGAATGCTGAACCTTCTGCTCAATTTGAAGTCTCAGGAACAAACTTTGAAGATACCGACCCAATTTTAAAATCGAAACCTTACTTTATCTACACTGTAATTTCAGCAAATGATGTAAGTTATGCGGAGCCAAGTGAAGTGGCTTTAGGAAAGGTGAATCCAGAAATTGCTAAACGTGGTGGAGGCGCCATTCTACCTCCGCCGACAAATCTTTCGTATAGTTTAGACAAAAAGGAAAATAAAATTAGTCTCAAGTGGTCTGCGGTAAAAGACTCGAATGAATATTATATTTATAGAACAATTCGCAATTCAAAAGATTTTGCAAAAAAGACCAAACTTGAATTTGTAAATTCGGTTCCAGGAAATCAAAATACATACTCGGAGCCATTTATTGGAAAACCAGGAGAACTTCTGATGTATTCCGTCCGTTCCAAATCAGAATTTGGATCCGAATCTAAAGATTCGAATATAATCACCGCATTCATAAATCCGGAGAAGCCGGTTGTTAAAAAGAGAGCATTGAGTCTTGATGAGATTCCAGCAAAGTTTTTGGGCACCTGGACGGCCTTCCATTGGCATCCTAAACTTGGTCCACAAGAATTAGAATTGAATGTTACGGGATCCTTTCAGAATTTTATAGGAATTTTAAAAGTAAATGGCAAATCGGTAAAGGAATATAAAGGGGATTGGATACCCGGAAGTTCCGGCCTTCGAACAGATGGGATACAATTTGAACTTTCTTCTCAGCTGGAAGGAAACTCTATAGTTAAGTTTTATAATCTCAGCTCAATTGAAAGCGGAGCTGAGATTAGTTTTTCAAAAGATTAGTTTAAGGAAAGTAAATACAATCGTATTGCCTTCAATTCTATATCTGTTAGGTGTTTTAAGCTTTGCCAAGGCATCGGAAACGCAATTTGAGTTCCATCTGGTCTAACGCCAGTTCTGATAGAATTTAAAAATTGTTCTTCGGTCCACTTGGCCATCGCTTGTCCTGCAATATTTTGTGCTGGTGGCCATTCTGGTGGAGCACCTTGGATCGGCCCACCTTTAAGATCCATGCCATGACATCCAGTGCAAGTCGCGGCTACATACTTACCATACTCAACAGAAAGACTTGGTTTTACTTCTTGAACAGCGACTTTAGAATGATCGATTTGTTCGGCGGAAACGAGTAAAGGCATCTTTCCGATTAAAAATAAAAATTTAGAAAGGAACCCAACTTCAATTTTTGGAAGTTCAGAATCCACAGGAGGTAAAGTCTTTATGTATGATACTAATTTTCCGACATCTGAATCGCTCATAGCTTGAAAATCAGTGGAAGGCATAAATAGTAGAGCTTTGCCATCTTTACCAACTCCGTTTCTTATAGCGCGAGCGTATTCACCGTTAGAACGGGAACTTCCGACTCCACCTTTCCCAGCTGTCAAGTTGGTACCTACATACCGACCCAAAGCTGGATCTTCTAGAAATACCTTCCCACTCCCATTATCAGAATGGCAATCTGTACAGCCTCTGGATAAAAAAAGTCGTTTCCCCTCGGATATATCTATGGACGAAGTGTACGATGGTATGTCTCGAAGAGGCACATCGAAACTTGCGTTCAGTCTTGAATTCGGAACGAAGTAGATGATGGCAAACCCTACGAGTAGCACATCCACGAGGACAAATAAGGTGATTAAGAAAAATTTTATCGTTTTGTTCATATGTTTCTGGAGAGCATTATAAAAATTGAATTTAGAAATCAATTCAATTTTTATCTAATCTTTTCGAAAATAAAGACCAATCCCTGGAGGATATTCTTGTATAAATTGCAAATCTGTTTCGATTGGATAACGTGAGAGTAACTCTTTTGAATTGCCAAAAGTGTATGGCACTAATACATACTTTGAGTGTGTATCAAAAGTACAACTTGTAAGATTTTCCTCAATCAAATATTGTAAAACGGGTTTAAACTCTGAGTGTGGACTTCGAAATGCCTCCATTTCAAAACTGGAAACAGATATTCTTTCTGTGCATATATCATCTAGAGATGTAACAATAGCATTAAAATTCCAAACGGATTTATATTTATTTTCATAAGATTGAGTATAATATAATATTAAAAGTATCAAAAATAGATATTTAAGAATTTGATTTCGGAATATAGATTTAAGGTGATGAGAAAGTTTTGACTGATCCCATTTTAAGACTAAAAATAAAATTTTTGCTTTTTGAATTAAAAAACTTAAAAACACGGAAATCCATACCAGGGAAATAGATGTGAGATAGGCTTGGTAATGAATACTTCGGATAGGTTGGTTTGAGAGAGTGAAAAAGATCAATTCAGAGAGAAGGGATATTCCTGCGAAAAATGATACAAATATCAAAAAATGAAAAACTGGGATTTTTGATTTTAAGTTTGGAAAAAAATTATCCCTATTTCCGAAACTTGCCTTTGTTCCAAGAATTAGAACAAAGAATGCTAACAGTAA
This sequence comes from Leptospira sp., assembly GCA_025457985.1. Lineage (GTDB taxonomy): Bacteria > Spirochaetota > Leptospiria > Leptospirales > Leptospiraceae > Leptospira_A. Next base: position 4,618 of record JALOTI010000014.1, on the reverse strand, counting down.
AATAAGGATGGAGAAATAGGTTTTTACGGGATAGCTCAAATCTAGTGGAATCAAAAAATCTAAAACCAAGGATTTTAAATTAGAAATATCTAATGAATCCCCGAGTCTCGATTTACTATTTATAAATAAATTTTTTGTATTTTTAAATTTTCGAAACAATTCGGCAATTAAATACGGTAGCATTGAAAATAAGACAAGAAGCCAGACTAAAATTCGATTCCGAATAGGAGGGACTGTTAAATTAGAATTCAAATCTTTCTTCCTAAATAGAATGAGAGATAGAATAATAGGAAAGAGAATGATACCAATCAAATGTAAGTGCAATCCCAATATAAAGAATAGGAATATCCAAACAATTGTAAGGCCACGAGGGTTTCGATAGAATTTTAATAAAAACAGGCAGAGAAGAGATGAGAAAGTAAAAATTAATACATTATTCCAGAACATGGATAGAGAAAAGATATAAACGGAGGAAAAAGGTATCAATAGGCAGAAAATTTTTCCAGAAAATTCATCTATTTTTTTCAATTCATTTAATAATAGTAATGCGACTATAATATTCAAAATTCCATATCCAAATTGATAATATGGAATTGTCAATTGGAGGATTTTGAAGACACTTATAATGAGATAAGTGACTGGGCCGAAAGGATAAACGATTGGATTTGTTGTGGAGAGATAGGGACCATAGAAAGAAATCAATCGTCCTGACCAAAAAGCATCGGCCGATTGGATTTGATCTACTTGGTCTCCCAAAAATGAGGACTCACCAAAATTATTTAGTACGATCCATATACTTAAAAATAGAAAATAAAACCTATATGAATTCACATTTCCTGGCTCTCATACGCCGAATCAATCCCAACAGTAAGATTCAAATAGTTTAAAATGCAAGAAATGAATCGATAGACATAAAAAAAATCTATCATATTTCTTTAAACTCAAATTAAGGAAGGATAGTATCCGCAGAACAAATCACTCGATCCGAAATTCTAGGCCAACTAAATTCTTAAATCAGAAGGTAGATGGAAACTTAGATTAACTTCATTGCCAATAACTGTTCTGCATGATCCACAAATGTCTCTTTTAGATTTCGATAACTTAAGCCTAAGTCTTTTTTGCTATAAGAATTATCCAAATCCATTGGGTGACCTACATTATTTTTTGTGTAAGACCAATTCAATCCAAACAATGGGCCAATCAGATAAACTAAAAATACCGGAAGTGTGCCAGTTGGAAGAGGAAATCGATTTCCATAATGTTCCCTTAGTAAATTTGCTGCACCTAACATAGGTAAAACTTCGTTTGATACTATATGCCGACCACTTGCATTTTCATTAAATCCTGCAAGGATATGTGCTTTTGCAACATCTCGAACATCCACAAAACCCATGCGGGTATCAGGTACTCCAGGACGGAAGGCACCCCGTAACATATTTCGCATAAAATCAACACTTGTTGAATCTAATCTTTTCGAAAGGGAAGGACCCATTACAAAGGAAGGATTGATTGTCGTTAGAGTCCATTGGTTTTGATTCTTAGCGATCTCCCAGGCTTTTTGTTCTGCTACTGTTTTTGAATAAGAATACGGTTGATTTGTTAGAGAACTCGATGTATTCCAGTGATCTTCTGTAAATGTATTATTTGGAACCTTCAGTGAATCAATGTTGTCTCCAAGAATAGCCGCAACACTTGAAGTAAGCACAATTCGTTTTACTGATGGTGTTTGATTTGCTGAATGTAAGAGATTGGAGGTTCCAACTAATGCTGGATCTACGAGATCTTTTTGGGGGTCTTTTATACCCGATATAAAAAATGGGGATGCCGTATGCATAGCCAATTCCACACCTTCTAACGAAGGTAAGAAACTTCCCTCTTTGAGTAAATCTGCTTCAAAAAGTTCTAACTGGCTTGGGAATTCTGATTGAAAATCCAAAAGATGTTGGATTTTAGAAACATCTTGTAAACTCCGAACAGTTGCATGAACTTTTTTTCCATCCTCTAATAAGTACTTTATGATCCAGGAAGCAATATAACCTGCTCCCCCAGTGACAAGAATTGGCGATTTTGGATTTATTTTTGGCATACTCAGTCAAGTTTTTCATCCTTTGTCAGAAAGAGCAACCTCCTTCGAAATCCCAGATAAGAATTTTTTAACTTAAGTTAAAAGTACAGCAAGGAATCTTGCACTCTATTCATCAGGAGATACAAAATGAAACTAAAACATTTATTCATTCTGATTATAGGAGTTTTTCTCATTACAAGTCAGATACCGCTTTTTGCAAAACCAAAAGTCCTAGTTGTAGTTAGTGCCGCAGATTGGTTGGAGCTAGACTCCAATCCAAAGTATCCTACAGGTGTTTTTCTAAATGAACTCTACCATCCGGTTAAAGCATTGGAAGAAAACGGATTTGAGATAATATATGCTAGCCCGAAAGGAAAACGCGCTACTTTGGATCCGGAAAGTTTAAAACCCAAGTATTGGAACTCAGATTCGGAAAGAGAATTAGCCCAAAAAAAGATTCTGTCCGATCCTTCCTTTTTAAAACCTTTATCCCTTGAACAAATCAAAGGGGATAACAAAAATTATGTGGCATTGATGGTTCCTGGGGGCCAAGGTCTCATGAACGACCTCATAAGAGATCCTTTGATTCCAAATCTCTTTGTAGATTTTCATAAAGACAATCGACCGATTGGTCTTATTTGTCATGCTCCTGCCCTACTTACGAGTCTTCCTTCCGGAAGCGACGGAGAAGGATTTCTTTTCTCAGGCTATCGGTTCAATTCTGTGACAAAGATAGAAGAGTGGTTTATCGAAACCTTCGTGATGAAAGGAACACCTAAGGTGCGTAAGATTTCTAAACTTTTACAAGATCGGGGTATGATCTACGAATCTTCCTTACTGCCAGGAAGAGGGTATGCCACCAGAGATCGAAATCTTATCACCTCACAAAATCCATTTTCGGGTGAAGCTTTTAATGAACTATTTTTACAGGCTGTCAACGAAGAGAAGGAAAAACGCGGGCTTTAATCCGACTGAGACTAACGTTTGTCATACCCAGGTAGGCGGCTTGGTCTATCTGGGAAATTTGATCCAAATGAGTAGCATATTCATTGATAAACTTTCGATATCTTTCTTCCGGCTCCAAAAGCAAAAAATCAGCAACTCGTTCTTCCTTTTTTAAATACAAAGCGGATAAAAAATCGATCATGGTAGATTCATAAAGTTTTAAGGAAGACAAACTATTTGTCAGCTCTTGCGCAGGTAACACCCAAACTTCACTTTTTTCCATGGCTTGGATCGAATAAGAGGATGGTTTTTTTTGCAATAGACTAGGAATGCTTCCGAGTAATCCTCCTGCAAAGACAAAGGATTTGATCCATTCCTTTTTATCTCGTTTGTATACCAATTTAAAACTTCCTCGACTGACAAGGCCAACCGATTGCAAAGGCATCCCTTGTTTGGCAAAAATCTCCCGTTTCCGTAAATTCACGGACCTGCCATTGGATTGAAATATCTCGGAAAGAATCTCTATAGTTTCAGGTTTCACCTTTCTTTGGACTATCCGAATATGCTCTTTTGATTTCCAGTCAAATAGAAACCAAAACCACAAGTGGGCACCGATAGACACAGATGTTTGGTAGAGGAAATTCTCCCCTGCCTCGACATCCGTGTTCATCTGCGTTTATCTTTGGTTAACTTAATGTATCGCTGTTTCTAAACTGCGTTGACGACCAAGTCTCCACCAGCTTTTACTTCGCCAGCTTCGTTCTTCGCTTCCACAAGAACCGTTACAGTTTTTTTCCCATCTTTTTCAAATTTCTTTTTGATGGTTCCAACACAGGTCAGTTTCTCACCAAGCTTTGTCATCGCCTTAAAAGTAACTCCAAAGTATGCGATGTCTTTTTGGTCAGCCCAAGAAGTACAGAGCCGTCCTACTTGTGCCATAACATACATACCATGGGAAATGGTTCCATCGAGCCCTGCCTTTCTTGCAAAATCAGGATCGTTATGGATTGGGTTAAAATCCCCAGAAGCTCCCGCATAACGCACAAGATTTGCATGTTCTATCACAGGTATCTCCAGTGGAGGAAGAGTTTGACCAACTTCAACTTTATCAAATTCAATTTTTGCCATATTTGCCTCCTTGGATTAATCCTTACGAATGAAAATTGCCATTTCGGCAGAGAGGATTGGATCATCCTTTTCGTCGTACATGGTTGTTTTAAAAGTTACGATTTCTGCTCTTCCCACTTTTACATCGGAAATTTCAGATTGAGCGTACACTTTGCCCGGATAAAGGATTTTGTGATATGTGTATTCTTCTTTTAGGTGAAGAATTTTGGAAAGATCAATTCCAAGTTCAGCCATATCATTCCAGATTTTTGGATAACCCCAAAACATAATCACTGTAGGAAATGTTGGTGGGGCAGGTACATCTGAGTAGCCTGCTTTTTTCGCTTCCTCTACATTGAAATAGATTGGGTTTTTTTCGTTGATGGCGAGGCAAAATTCTTTGATCTTTCCTCGTTCCACCGTAAAATCAAAACGATCTAGTTTTTTTCCAACTATATCCTTTGTTATTGCCATTGGCATTTTCTCCTTAGTGTTTTTGAA
>JALOTI010000362.1 GCA_025457985.1 Leptospira sp. | reverse complement strand
TTTTCCTAAGTTTTTTTCTTCTCGCTCTCCCCATTCTATCTCAAGAAAATTTCTTTAAAAGCTCGGAACTGAGTTTTAAAGAAAAAACAAAAACCATCCAGTTAGAAAATGGTTTAACAGTTATTATGATGAATCGAGGGAATTCACCTACTGTTGCCCTCTACATAAAATTCTTAGTGGGTGCGGTGGACGAAACTCCAGAGGAAGCAGGAACCGCTCACCTTTTAGAGCATATGTTATTTAAAGGCACAAAACATGTTGGCACCAAAGACTTTGAGAAAGAAGAAAAGTATCAAACACAAATTGAGGTTTGGGGTACCAAGTTAGATGATCTAAAATTGGAAAAAAGATCTTTGGAACTTCGAGGTGCAAAAGTACCCGACCAATTGAATCAGGATATCGAAGAATATTCTAGAAAATTAAAAAATCTAATTTTACTTCAAGACGAACTGATCGTTAAGAACGAGGATTCGTATATTTATGAGCAAAATGGTGAGGTTGGCTTTAACGCATATACATCTCAGGATGTTACCAACTACCAAATCCAACTTCCCAATAATAGAATTGAAGTTTGGGCGAAGTTAGAATCAGACCGACTCAAAAATCCGATATTACGAGAATATTATACAGAAAGAGACGTGGTTATTGAAGAACGTAGGATGAGAACAGAAGATAGTGGATCCGGTGTTTTGCGGGAACGTTTTTTTTCGGTTGCTTTCGAAAGTCATCCATACCGTAAACCTGTAATAGGTTATAACACTGGAATTGGTTTTTTAAAAGTAGAAGACACTAAAGCGTTCTTTAAAAAACACTATACACCCAACCGAATGGTTATATCCATCGTAGGTCAAATTGATTTTGATGAAACGGAAGCTCTCATTAGAAAGTATTTTTCTGATTTAAATCCTGGCAAACCTCGAGCGCCTTATAAGATTGAAGAAAAACAATTTTTAGGTGAAAAAAGATTTCAGGTATTATTTCCTGCTAGCCCGCAGATGATGATGGGTTGGCTTAAACCTCCTTTCCCTCATAAGTCGAACATCTCATTCGAAGTTCTTTCTAATATTCTAACTCATGGAACTAGTTCAAGATTGTATAAACGTTTGGTTTTAGATAAAAAAATGGTTTCTAGTGTCGGTGCGGCAAACGGATATCCTGGGGAAAGATATCAAAATTATTTTGTATTTTTTGTTCGGCCGAACAAAGGCATAAAAACAGAAGATATCGAAGAAGAAATTTGGGCAGAGTTAAAATCCATAGAAGAAAAAGGTGTTTCAGCTGAAGAATTGGAAAAAACAAAAAACCAAATGATTGCTGACTTTGTAAAAACTATGGACGATAACGCAACAATTGCAGATCTATTTAGTTATTATCATTTGTTATATGGTGACTGGAACTCTTTATTCCAACAATATCAATCTCTTTTAGAAGCAAATTCTAGCGATATAAAATCGGTTGTTAAAGAGTATCTCAAGAGGGACCGAGTTGTAATTGGCGTTCAAGTTGATAGCCGAGGAAAATCAGAATGAAATCAAAAATAATTCTCATCTTTTTATCTTTTTTATCTTTAGAATCAAGAGAGTTGGGAGAATTTGTTAAGGATATTCCACTCAAACCGATCGTTTTTGAAATACCAGAGATTGAGAAATCGAAGTCAGCAAATGGAGTTGAAATTTTATCTCTCAAAAATCCAGAATTTCCCATAGTATATGCTGATATTATAATATATCACGGTAACAGGAATCTTGGGAAAAGGTCCGTCTCAATCTCTAGAATTTTGGAATCGAGTTGGGCACTTTCAGGCTCAAAAAAATTCCCAGGAGAATTGTATCTACAAAAGTTTGAAAGTTTAGGAGTGGGGTTTAGTGTTAGTATCGACTATGACAAAACGATCATACAAATATCCTACTTAAAGTCCACGGAGAATCAGGTATTGCCGATGCTCCAGGGTTTTTTAGAAGGCCCAAATCTCACAAAGGAAGCTTTTGAAAATTCGAAGAGAAAATTAAAGGAAGAGATTTTACGTCGGAATGACAACCCACAATCTCTAGGAAGTCGAAAGATGAAGGAGGCTTTGTATTTTGGAACCATCCAAGGTAGAAGTATCCAGTCAAAAGAGGTTGATGATGTCCAGATTTCGGATGTCGAAATATTTCAAAAAGAAATTGTTTCCGAACCAAAAAAATTAATTCTACTCACGGGAGATTTTGAAAAATCTTCATGGGATTCTTTCTTTTCAAAAGCCGAGATTCCTTCAAAAGAAAAAACAATAGAAGAGATTGATACTTTTACAATTGATCGAAACATACAAAAGTTTAAGTCTGAGATTCGTTTGGTGGATAAGGATGTCCAACAATCCTTTATTTCCATGGTTGGTGTTTTGCCAGCTCATAAACATAAAGATTTTTATGCGATCCAAATACTAAATTACATCATAGGCGGAGGGGGTTTTAACTCCTACTTTATGCGGGAAATTAGGAATAACAGAGGTCTTGCCTATTCTGCAGGAAGTGCCACTAATTTTCAAGATACGTATGGAACAATCCAATTCTATGCAATGACAAAAACAGAGTCTGTACCTGAAGTTCTTAAGCTTATGAAGGAACTTGTTCAGATTGATTTGATCATTCAGTTAAAAGAAGAAGAATTAGTTCGTGCTAAAAACGCAATAATCAATCAATTTGTATTTCAATTTGAAGATTCGAAACGCACTCTAGCCAGTGAAGTTAGGCGAAGGGATCATTTTATGCCAGAAACCTATATGAAAGATTTTCGTAAAAATATCGAGGCAGTAAGTTTAGAGGATCTCAAAAAGGTTGGATATCAGTATTTCAGAAATGATTCTATGATAATTACTATTGTGGGACCAAAATCGATTAAGAACCAACTCAAAGGGAACGTAAAAATAATTTCCCCCGAAGAATGAATTTAGCTAAGTTTGAGCATAAGGGATTAGTCTTTGAAGGTATATCCGAAGGGGGAATTCGTACCTCTATAGTATGTTCTTCGCTTGAACTAATGTTCGATTTTGGATTTATCAATCCTGATAAAATTCATATTGGTAAAATTTTACTCACCCATGCACATTTAGATCACTCTTGTGGGATTCCTTATTACGTTTCGCAACGAAGTCTAAGAAAGTTACCTAAACCTACAATTTACCTTCCCAAAGCAATCCAGCCAAAAATGGCGGAGATACTCCGGCTTTATTCAGAAATTGAAGATTTCCAATACGGTTGCGATTTGATAGGCATAGAAGAGGGGGAAACAATTAATTTGAAACCCGGCTTTTTTTTCAAACCATGGTCAACATTCCACCGAGTTCCTTCGTTTGGTTATACGGTATATGAAACTAAAAAG
>JALOTI010000361.1 GCA_025457985.1 Leptospira sp. | reverse complement strand
AACAGGGTACGCCGCAAACCCTTCTACAATTTACTCAATAGCATCCTCATTCTCATCCAATGGCTCAAAATGTTCTTGATCTTCATCTACATCAACTGTATTTGTGTGCCCACCTACATAATCACCTGATTCAAAAATTGTCAGATCGTAGTCATTTTTTAAAAAATAAGCTGCGCCCAGCCCTGACACCCCAGTGCCTACAATTGCTAATGTTTGTTTCACAAATACCCCTAATGTTTCCTTAGACTAAACTCGAGAATTCTTCGTTCATTGCTTTGTGAACCAATTTTGCTTTCTCTTTTGCAATGGACCCAAATTCTGAAGATATAGAGGAAAGGGTGATACCTCTAGAAGAATTGACGACTGAATTTTTTCCTGAAGCAGACAGAATCGACTTTAAGTCACCACCCTGGGCACCGAACCCAGGAATCAAAAAGTAAAGGTCGGGAAGGAGTTTTCTTAAATTTGAAAGCTCCTCTGGATGTGTCCCGCCTACGACAAGTCCAACTTGTCCTGGATACGAACGACCTAAATCTTCCATTTGAATAGCGACTTCTTCATAAAGATAACGGTTGTTTTGTGAAAGTTTTTGTTTTTGAAAATCGACAGATGAAGGGTTCGAAGTAAGACCAAGAACAAAGATTGTGCCACCTAAATCCACATATGGAGTTAAACTATCTTTTCCCATATAAGGACTTACAGTCAGCGCATCTACACCCAAAAATTCAAAATAGTATTTTGCATATTCCTTGGCTGTATTTGCAAGGTCTCCTCTTTTGGCATCTGCAATAATTGGGATATCGGGAGAGACTTCTTTCGCATAACGGACATAAGCCTCAAATTCCAAAAGCCCTTTTCCTCCAAACCTCTCAAAAAAAGCTAAGTTTGGCTTCCAAGCTACTGCATATGAGGAGGTAGAAGAGACAATAGCCTTACAAAATTCAAAAAGTGGTCTGTCTGATTTTTGACAAATTTCAGGAAGTTTTTCAAACTCAGGATCTAGACCGATACAAAGGACAGACCCGAGCTCTTCTCTTCGACGTTTAAATTTTGAAACAAAACCATCTTTTGGTATTTCCTCAGATGTAATGTGTGAAGGATTCATTACTTTTTTCGATCCTTTCGTTTTGAAAGTTCTAAATCAATATCCCTTTTTTTATAACGTCCATAAACATGGCCAGGAATGATCGTTGCAATTGTTATCGGGTTTGCAACAATATCTCCGATTGCACCACCTACGTAAGTCGAATAAGCAGGTATTAAAACCTCATGCGATTCCTCTAGTTGTTTCCGATCATCTAACTCCGCAAAATAATTGAGTGTATCATCCGTCGCTCTTGCTTCGTGATATAAAGCTCCGACAAAAGGAATCGCATAAGCAGCTGCATATGCAGTTCGTTTTTCCCTCAGCGAAAAATCTTTTGCATGGCCACCCTCATGTATTGCAACAGCAGGGATATCCGAATAAAGATTGATTGTGTTTGTGAAGGAGTTGTAGTGATCACCACCAAACGTACCTGCAAAAAGTCTGCCTGGCAAGAAAGTGTAGGAAATCAAAGAAATGGATCCAAAAAAATAACGAACAAATGGATTGATATTCTGATTCTTTGACAGACGTTTCCATTCCGAAAGTGGCGCATATTGATTGAATCTAACTTTTACATCTCGCAGATTATTTTTTTTGATATAGTCAATGAGATAGTCTTTTGTTTCTTTCGAGATATGGTGGTTATCCGCCTTTCTATTCCAGAGAATCAGCTTAGAAGGAATCGAAAAAAAGTAATTTCCAATACTATCCAGAACAACATAGGGCTCACCTTCTTCAAACTGAGGATCATCTTCCTGAAAAGCTGGACTTGCATGGTACGGATTTCCATATGTATACGATTTTTCTAACGAATAACAGTGTGATAAACCGAATCCCAGCACTGCGATTAACAATCTTGAGTAATTCATTGTTTTCATAGGCTGTCCATTATGTCCTTGATTTTCGGATCGATTGGTTCAGGAAGTTTTTTTGCCTTAGTATCTTTTTTCTTCGGTTCTTGAATATCCGGTTTTCCATTTTTATTTAAAGCAGAGTTCATCTCAATAAAACGAAAAAACTCTTCTAAGGCGTTTCTTCCAAGTAAGTTTAGTTGATCTTCTCTATTCCCTCGAAATCCATTATATGGAACGTACCAAAGGAGTGGTAAAATTAAAAGACTGCTACCTGTTAAATAACAGTTTGTCACTTTTGATTCAATAAAATCAGAATATTCAAAAGTCTCTATAGGCCCACCAGCAATTTGCAGATTAGCCTTCAATGAAACCTCAACACGATTTTTAGAACATCGGTCTAGAGAGTGAAGGAGGAATTCTTTGACTTCTATTTTTCCGCCTTTTTCCAATAGTTTTGGATATAGGTTTGAACGAATCGATAGTTCTTTTCGAATCAAATAGGATAAAGGGCCATATTCATTCTGCAATCCATCTGCTTCAAAAAAATAACCGTCATACTCCGCCATCTTCGCGGGATTTTCGTCGGTTACTAAAACTTGGATATTTGGAAATTTTTGAATAAACTCAAATGGCTCTTCCATCGGGAATGGTCGATACACACGCAAAGAAATCGCACATTGAGTAAAACTAACGAACAGAAAAAACAATAAAATTGCTCTAAAAAACATAAGTATACCCAAAGTAGTAGTTAATGATGGAATACGAACGTGTAGGTCGTTTAGGATTCCCGTCGGCCTCATAAAAGGCAGAACTGAAATAATAGTCCCTTAAACCAGAAAGATAACTTTCCTCACTTAACGCGAGTATGGTTGGCATTCTTGATTCATTCGCTCTAAATGAATATTGGATTGATTGGACTCCCAAACTCAACTTATGATTTGAAATCGGCATAAAATTTGCCTGAACCAAAATATCCAACCCAGCTATATCCGTCCTAAGTGAATTTGAAGAGCGTATTGAATCAAGGTCTTGACGACCAAGATGTAGAGGTAAAAGTTGACAAAACGGTGGTAATGGTTAATATCTCAGATAAGATGTTGTTCAGCACAGGAAGCTCGAAGATTTCGCCAAATGCTAATGCGGTCTTGAATAAAATTGCTCAAATCGTAAAATCAAGACCAGACTTAGAAGTAATGGTTGAAGGTTATACCGATAATGTAGCGATTAAAACCGATTGTCTTGACGATAACTGGGATTTGAGTGTGAAACGTGCTACATCGGTTGTGCGTACTTTACAGCAAAACTTCGGTATCGACCCTAACAAGTTGATTGCAGCAGGTAGAGGCGAGTTTAACGCTCTTACGACGAATGATACATCAGAAAATCGTGCAAAGAATCGTCGTACTCGTATCATTTTGAT
>JALOTI010000360.1 GCA_025457985.1 Leptospira sp. | reverse complement strand
CCTTATGTAATCCGAGTGGTTTCCGAAATTTTAGAATCCAATGGATCATCCTCGATGGCATCTGTTTGTTCAGGCACTTTAGCACTTATGGCTGGTGGAGTTCCGATTTCTAGCCCGGTATCCGGGATTGCCATGGGACTTTTTAGTGATGAGAAAGGCCGGTTTGCTGTTCTTTCTGATATCGCAGGGATCGAAGACCATTTTGGTGATATGGACTTTAAATTGGCGGGAACTGCAAAAGGTATAACCGCATTCCAAATGGATCTAAAGGTTAACGGTTTAGGTTTAGAGGTTTTACAAAAAGCCATTGAACAAGCGCAAGTGGGTAGAGACCATATCCTTGGTGAGATGAACAAAGCCATTTCTTCGGTAAAGGGAAATCTTTCCACGAACGCACCACGAATTACTCTCAAATCCATTCCAAAAGATCGTATCGGTGAACTCATTGGTCCTGGTGGAAAGATGATCCGTGCGATTATCGAACAATCTGGATCTGAGATTTCTGTCGATGACAGTGGTAAGGTGACAATTGCATCTCCGAGCGAAGAGGCAAAAGAAAAAGCCATTGCCATGATTGATGGAATCTTTGAAGAAATAGAGATTGGTAAGATTTACGAAGGAACCATCAAACGGATTGCGGATTTTGGTGCTTTTGTTGAAATTTTACCAGGGAAAGAAGGACTCTGCCATATTTCCAAATTGGATGTGAAGAGAGTTCAATCTGTCCGTGATATCGTTTCTGAGGGACAAAAGATTCAGGTTAAGGTAATTGCCGTCGATAAGATGGGAAAAATTGACCTATCTAGAAAGGATGTTTTACTCGGAGATTGATTCTGTTTTTTTCAGGAACTTGATCCTAGCGCCGACCAAAGTACGAATTGTTTAGGGAGAGACCATGTTACAGTTTTCTAAGGAAATTTTGAAAACGGTTCTCCCGAACGGCATTACAGTTCTATTCCAACCAATGAAACATGCGGCCTCCATGGGGGTCGGAGTTTTTCTCAAACAAGGTAGTCTTGCCGAATCTCATTCGGAACACGGCTACTTTCATTTTTTGGAGCATATGCTCTTCAAAGATACAGAAACTCGCACTTCTAAACAGATCGCAGAAGAAATTGAAAGAGTGGGTGGTATTCTGAATGGGAGTACTGCTAGGGAATACACACAATACTACGTAGTTGCGATAAAGGATAAAGCAGAGCTTGCTTTTGACATTTTAAGTGATATGTTATATCGTCCGCTTTTTCGAAAGGAAGACATCCTCACTGAAAAAGAAGTCGTCATTGAAGAGATGCGAAGTTATGAAGATGCTCCCGACGACTTTGTGTATGATTTTTATTTTAGAAATATTTTTGGAAAATCTCATTATGGAAGGGATATCATTGGTACGCGCGAATCAGTAGGTGGTGTTACCCGGGAGAAACTTTCAAATTTTTATAAGAAACACTATTTTCCCAAAAATATGGTAATCAGTGTATCTGGAAATTTTTCCTGGAAATATGTTTTAGAGCTTACGAATAAGTATTTTGCATTTGAAAATCCAAAGGATAAGTCAGATGTTGAAACAATTATTCCTTCTCCTAAAAAGAATTATACGAAACATTTAGCGAAACGTAAGATTGAGCAGTTTAATATCATGTTAGGTGCCAATGGCCATAAGCGGGATTATAAAACGGTCACCACAACCCAGGTTCTCTCTACGATTCTCGGCGGAGGAATGGCAAGTAGACTTTTTCAAAACATACGTGAAAAAGAGGGGCTTTGTTATAGTATCTATTCTTTTCCATCATACTATCGAACAACAGGTTTATTTTCTATTTCTTGCGCTACTTCCAAAGAAAAGGCCAACAAATGTGTTTCTTTAATTCTTAAGGAACTTGAAAAGATCGTGAAACATGGGTTTACTGCTAAAGAACTGGAAGATGCCAAGTCAAACCAGTTGGGTGGAATGGCAATTGGTTACGAACTACCTGAAAACCGAATGAATAATATCGGACTCCAAGAAATTTACTACAAAAATTACTTCTCTTTAGAAGATCGAATGAAGGCAATCCGAGGCGTGACTTTAGACGAGCTCAATGCCTTGGCAAGAGATACGTTTGGAATCGACTCCTACCACCTGTCTTGCGTGGGAGATATGACAGATTCTCAATTTGCAAAAATTCCAACAACGCTTGCTTGATAGGTATTGAACCAGAATGAATAACCTTCCTATCCAAAGACTCCACTCTCGAGCCTTGCTTCCGGGATATCAAACGGAGGGTTCAGCCGGTATGGACCTTGCCTACGCTGGGGATTCGGATCTTTTGATACCTCAAGGGGAGATAGTCTTTGTTCCAACGGGTTTAGCGATGGCGATTCCAAACGGCTACGAAGGGCAAATCCGGCCAAGATCTGGTTTTTCAACGAAGAATCGGATGATTATGCCCAATGCACCTGGGACAATTGATTCAGATTACCGAGGGGAAATCAAAATCCCAATTTTGAATCTGAGTGGATCAGACTTCCTACTAGAAGTGGGAACCAGAATCGCCCAAATTGTCTTCCAAAAGATCGAGGTTTTGACTCCTGTTTTTGTCGACTCACTTGATGAAACTAAGCGCGGAGCAGGTGGCTTCGGAAGTACTGGAAAATAAGACATAATTAAAAAAAAAGGCACTTAGCTTTTCTGCATTTCCGTCGATAGAATGTCTAGAGGTGCCTCTATGATGCGATCCCTTTGGACCGGTGCGACCGGAATGATTGCCCAACAGTTTCATATTGATACAGTAGCAAACAATTTAGCTAACGTAAACACAACTGGGTTTAAGAAAAATCGAGTTGATTTTGAGGATTTGGTCTACCAACACCAAGTTCTTGCGGGAACACCTGCTACGTCCGTTTCGGAAATACCTACTGGCGTAAATGTGGGACATGGTGTTAAAGTAGCCGCCACACAGAAGTTATTCGAAATTGGATCTTTTCAAGCTACTGGAAATAAATTGGATCTGGCACTCACTGGTGAGATGGCATTCTTTAAAATCCAAATGCCAGATGGAACTTTCAGCTATTCTCGTGATGGATCTTTTAAAATTGACTCCAACCAACAAGTAGTGACTTCGAATGGGTATTTGTTAGAGCCACCGATCATCCTTCCTGAAAATGCGATACTAAACACGCTTATGGTTTCGGAAGAGGGTGAAGTTACTGTAAAAATTGGAAATGATATCCGACCAACTACTATTGGTCAATTGGAACTCTATCGATTTGTAAACCCTGCAGGTCTCCAGGCAGTAGGCAAAAACTTGTTTAAGGAAACTGTTGCTTCGGGACCAGAAATTCCTGGTATGCCATCCCAAGAGGGATACGGCGGAGTCTTACAAGG